>JAICPS010000768.1 GCA_025929715.1 Anaerolineae bacterium
CATTCTGGACGTAGGCTGTGGGTCGGGCCACGTTCTGGCCGGCTTGCTGCCTATGGGCGCTTCCGGGAAGCTCTTGCACGGCGTGGACCTCTTGCCCGAACGCATCGCCGACGCGCGGCATCGTTTTCCCAACTGTCGCTTCGAATGCGCCAATGCAGAAGAGTTGCCTTATCCCGACGGCTCCTTCGATCTCGTGCTCGCCTTCACCGTTTTCAGCTCTATCCTCAACATCGAGATGGCGCAGAACGTGGCCGGCGAGATGCGGCGCGTACTGCAGCCGGACGGCGCCGTCTTGTGGTACGACTTTCGTTACAACAATCCACGCAACGCGCACGTCCGCGGTATGACGCGGCAGCGCATCGCGTCCATTTTTCCCGATTATCGCGTGAGGCTGCAGTCAGTTACATTGCTCCCCCCACTGACCCGCCGGCTCGGGTCGCTGACCGGTACGCTCTATCCCGTGCTGGTGGGCCTGCCGTGGCTGCGGACGCATTACATTGGTCTGCTGCGCAAGCAGCGCCAGATTTAAGGAGGAAAAAATGCCTTGAACGCCGGAGCGCCTGGCGCTCGTCCTGTCTTTCGATCCATCTTCAGTGATCTATTCTGTCTTCGTATAGTACTTTTACCGGGGAGTATTCATGACTTATTCCGCATCACGCATACACGCACGCGTCTTCCAACAACGGCGCCCACGTCGCAGCGGGCTGACGAGGTGGCTGGACGAGGGCCTGCGGCGCATCATCGACCTGTCAGCCGCGGTTGTGGGCCTGATAGTTCTCGCGCCCGCATTTGCCATCATTGCCGTGCTGATCAGGCGCGACTCAGAAGGGCCGGTCTTTTACTGGGGTCCGCGCCTGGGGAAGGGCGGGCAGCCGTTCTCTATCCTTAAATTTCGCACGATGTATGAACGGCCGGAGAGCTATCAGGGCCCGAAGATTACCGGCGGCGGAGACTCGCGTATTACGCCCATGGGCCAGTGGCTGCGCGACACAAAGTTAAACGAGTTGCCCCAACTCTGGAACGTCCTGCTAGGCCAGATGAGCCTGGTGGGGCCGCGACCGGAGGATCCGGACATCGCCGCCGAGTGGTCAGAGGCGATACGAGAGGAGCTGCTGTCGGTGCGCCCGGGCATCACCAGCCCGGCCTCGGTGCTTTACAATGACGAGGAGGCGCTACTAGACACCGGCGACGTCATTCACGACTATCTGCGCGATATCCTGCCGGGCAAACTGCGCCTGGACTCCTTCTACCTGCGCCAGCGCACGGTACTCAGCGATTTAGACGTCATTTTCTGGACCATGCTCGCGCTCCTGCCCCTGCTGCGGCGCAAGCCCATTCCGGAACATGCTCTCTTCTGGGGACCGCTGGCTCGTTTTCTAACCCGGCACTTCTCCTGGTTTCTGGTGGACCTTGCCACCTCGCTCCTTGCCGTGGCCGTCGCGGGCCTCGTGTGGCGCAGCAGCGCGCCACTGCACCTGGGGCTGGGCGTGGCGCTTAGCGTGGCCTTTTTGATCGCCGTCGTATTCAGTTCCGTCAATGCC
>JAICPS010000444.1 GCA_025929715.1 Anaerolineae bacterium
GTTGGATCTGTCGCATTTGGCGGCGCACGTGCTGGAGGATCTGGACCCGCAGTTCAGCAGCCGCGTAAAGGAAGGCGACATTCTGGTCGCGGGCGAGAATTTCGGGATGGGCTCGTCGCGCGAGCAGGCGCCACTGGCGCTGAAGGCTGCAGGGGTGGCGGCGGTGGTGGCGGGCAGTTTTGCGCGAATTTTTTACCGCAATGCCATCAATATCGGGCTGCCGGTGGTGGAGATTGGCCGGCATGGTATCGAGAGCGGCAATGACGTGGAGGTTGATCTTGCTGACGGCGCGGTAGAGGATCTAACGGCCGGGCGGCGCTATGAGGCGACGCAGATGCCAGAGGTGATGATCGCCATTTTAAAGGCAGGTGGGTTGGTGGCTTATTTACGCGAACATGGCGACTATGAATAACGATGCGTTGCCCCTGGCAGGGCTGCGTGTGCTGGAGTTTACCCACGCCGTCATGGGACCGGCGGCGGGGTTGGTCTTGGCCGACATGGGGGCGGAAGTGATCCGCGTGGAACCGGCGCCGCACGGGGACCATACGCGGCGCTTGAAGGGGTTTGGAACCGGTTACCACACGTTCTTCAACCGCAACAAGAAGAGCCTGGCGGTGAATTTGAAGACTGCCGAGGGGCAGGAGATCGTGCAGCGGTTGCTGAGCACGGCCGACGTGCTTATCGAGAATTTTGCGCCGGGTACGATGGAGCGGCTCAGTCTGGGTTATGAAGACGTCAGCGCGCTGAATCCGCGCCTTATTTATTGCCGGCTGAAGGGGTTCATGGAAGGGCCTTACGAGCAGCGCACGGCGCTGGACGAGGTGGTGCAGATGATGACCGGCCTGGCGTATATGACGGGACCGCCGGGCCAGCCGCTGCGCGCCGGGGCGTCTATCGTGGATATCATGGGCGGCACGTTTGGCGCGCTGGGCGTGCTGGCGGCGCTGCGACAGCGCGAGCAGAGCGGGCACGGGCGCATAGTGACCTCAGGGCTCTTTGAAACGGCCGCCTACATCATGGGCCAGCACATGGCCTACGGCGTCATCGCCGGGGAACCGGTGCCGCCTATGCCGGCGCGGGTCAGTCCCTGGGCCGTCTATCGCCTCTTCGAAAGCGTGGATGGACAGCAGGTGTTTGTGGGTATTACCAGCGATAAGCATTGGGAGGCGTTCTGCCGCACTTTTGAGCGCCCGGATCTGCTGGGCGACGACACGCTGGCGACGAACAACCAGCGCGTCGCCGCCCGCGAGCGCCTGCATCCGGAGCTGGAGGCGTTTTTCGCGAAGATGCCGCTGCAGGAGATTTTGCGCCGCTGTGAAGAGGCCGGTATCCCCTTTTCGCCAGTCGCGCGGCCGGAGGATCTTTTTGACGATGCGCAGCTCAACGCGGGCAATAGCCTGGTCACGACGGCGCTCCCGGACGGCCGGGCGGCGAAGCTGCCGCGGCTGCCGCTGAGCCTGAATGGCGACCGGCTGGAGCTGCGCCACGACCCGCCCGGGATAGGCCAGCACACGCGCGAGCTGCTGGCGCAGATCGGGTATGGCGAGGAGGAGATTGAACGGTTGTGTGAGGGTGAGATTATTGTCACAGGTTCGTCGTGAGTGGCGGTTGTACAGCGATCTGGTAAATCGCTGTTCCAGAAACGATTTGCAAAATCGTTGTACGAGGTACAGGCCAGGAAAGTAAGGAGACAACACGTATGGCGGACAACCCGCGGTATGATTTGGTTATTAAGAACGTCGAGCTGGTCCGGCCGGAAGAGGATAGCGTCGAGGCCATGGACCTGGCCATAAAGGACGGTAAGTTTGCGCGCGTTGAGCGGGAAATTCCGGCCGTTGAGGCGCGCGAGGTGCATGATGCAGGCGGGCTGCTGGCTTTTCCGGGTTTGGTGGACGCGCACATGCACGCCGGCATCTATTCGCCGCTGGCAGAGGATGCCATTACGGAGAGCAAGGACGCGGCGATGGGCGGCGTTACGTCGATGCTCACCTACTTCCGCACGGGCCAATATTACCTGAACGAGGGCGGCCCTTACGCGGAATTTTTCCCAAAAGTGCTGGAAATTTCGGACGGGCGCTACTGGACCGACTATGGCTACCACCTTGCTCCCATCCAGAGCTCGCACATCGACGAGATGGAGCTGCTGGCGACTGAATTTGGCGTGCCGTCGTTCAAGATCTTCATGTTCTACGGCGGCTATGGCCTGCACGGCAAGGCGGGAAAGGACGCGCAGCGCCAGTTTTTGATGCTCGACGAGGGAGACAGTTACGACCTGGCCCACTTTGAGTTCATCATGCGCGGCGCCACGCGGCTGATGCGCGCGCGCCCCGATCTGGCCCCTTACGTCAGCGTCAGCATGCACTGCGAGGTCGCCGACATTCTCAACGCCTATACCCGCATCGTGCAGGCCGACGCGTCGCTGAGTGGATTGCGCGCCTACAGCGCGGCCCGCCCGCCCCACTCGGAAGGATTGGCGATCTGGATCGCAGCTTATTTGGCCTACGAGACGGAGTGCCTCAACATCAACCTGTTACATCTCAGCTCGCGCAAGGCGATCGAAGCGGCGATGATGATGCAGAACGTCTTTCCATACATCAATTTCCGGCGCGAGGTGACGGTGGGCCACCTGCTGATGGATTACGACACGCCTGCGGGGCCGCTGGCCAAGGTGAACCCGCCGATCCGCTCGCGGGAGGACGTGGAATGCCTGTGGGAATCTGTGTTGGAGGGCAACGTGGATTGGATCGTCAGCGATCACGCCTGCTGCTCTGCCGAGATGAAGACGGATTCTTCCGATCCAGACGATGTGTGGCTGGCGAAGGCCGGCTTCGGCGGCACAGAGTATTTGCTTTCGGGCGTATTCAGCGAGGGCAGCAAGCGCGGCCTGTCCTACAACCGCATGGCCCAGCTGCTGAGCTGGAATCCGGCGCAGCGCTATGGCCTGCTGAACAAGGGCGACGTGGCAATAGGCTACGACGCGGACCTGGTGCTGTTCGATCCGGCAAAGACGTTTACCGTGCGCGCCGCGGAGTCGGAGTCGAATCAGGGCTACACGCCGTTCGAGGGTCAGGAATTGACAGGCCAGGTGCGGACCACGTATCTGCGCGGACAACGCATTTACGACAATGGCGCGGTAGTCGGCCCGGCGCGTGGTGAGTTTTTGAGGCGGCCAACATGACCTTTAGCGTAAAAATCCTCTCACCCCTTCAAGCAACAGCCGACGATCTGGCCCGGCGGCAGCAGCGTTATGAACAGCACGCCGGGCCGCAGACGCGGGTGCAGGTGGATAACCTGGAAGGCGGGCCGGCAGCGCTCAACAGCGGCGGCGACGTGCTTGCCAGCGCCGCGGCCATTTACCGGCACGCGCTGGATACGTCGCCGCACGAGTGGCAGGCGATCCTCATCGACTGCGTCTTTGATCCGGCGGTAGACGAAATCGCGGAGGCCACCGGCATTGCGACGTTCGGGTCGACGCGCACGACGCTGCCGCTGATCCCGCTCGTCGCGCCTGATTTTGCCATCATTGCCCGCTCGCGACGGCAGTGCGAGCTACTCGCGGAGCTGGTAGAGAGCGAGGGGTATGGGCATATCCTGAACTCGGTGCACGCGCTAGACATCAGTTATGAAGAAGCGAAGCAGCCGGCAACCCTTAACCGCGTGATGAGCGAGCGGCTTCGCACCGCGACGGGCGACCATGGCGCTCGTGCGATCATGTTTGGCTCCACTACGATGGCTCTGTACGACGAGCTGC
Organism: Anaerolineae bacterium; assembly: GCA_025929715.1. Classification (GTDB taxonomy): domain Bacteria; phylum Chloroflexota; class Anaerolineae; order Promineifilales; family Promineifilaceae; genus JAAYYY01. The sequence goes on from JAICPS010000444.1 coordinate 3,752, forward strand.
GCGCGGCCGCCGGTGGTGTGCCACTTTTCATGCCGGGCATGGTAGCGCTGCGCGTAATGGAAAATTTATGGCATGATGGCTTGTGGCCTGCGGCACAGATCGGGCCCTTTACACAGCGCAAGCAGGTCGCGTAAAGGCAATCATGACCATGACTCAACGCGAAGTGGCTCGTGGGCAAACCGAAGATTTTCTGCCCCTCAAGGGGATAGACTACGTTGAGTTCTACGTAGGCAATGCACGGCAGGCCGCGCACTACTACCGAATGGCGTTCGGGTTCAAGCCGATCGCGTATGCCGGGCTTGAAACCGGCGTCCGCGACCGTACCTCGTATGTGATGGAGCAGCGGAATATTCGCATGGTGCTGACGGGCGCGCTCGATCCGGA
>JAICPS010000318.1 GCA_025929715.1 Anaerolineae bacterium
AAATCTCATCGGTGGCGCTGCTCAACCGGCCTGGTCCCCTAATGGCGGGCATATTGCCATCACGTCGTTCGTGTACCCTGAACGAGGTCTTGAACCAGTGAGGGACGAGCAAGCGCCTACCGACCCGTACGAACGTTTTAACAGCGACGTGCTGGTTGTCCGCCGACTTCACTGGAAGATGGATGGCGTCGGCTATTTTGGCGAGTACCGGCGCCACGTGGTGCTCATACCGTTCGTACCTTTTAACATCGATTCTGGTCAGCCTCAATTGCTGACGAAAGGGGAGTGGGATCTGAACGTCCCCACCTGGTCGCCCGATGGGCGTCAGATCGCTGTCATTGGTAATGTGAAGCGGGACGCAGACTTTGTGCGCCGGCAGTTTGTGTATCTACTCGACCCAAACGGCACTCCGCCTGTTCTCCCAGAGGAAGTTTTCGGACTCGAAGAGATACGTCACGCTGGCCTTAGCTGGTCTCCGGATGCCGGCACAATTGCTATCTTAGGACATAACGATCCGCGACTGGGGCATTACGGTAATCAGCAACTCTGGCTCGTCGACGTGTCCGAGAGAACAGGGCGCTGCATAACTCACAGCCTCGATCGGACGCTTGGAAACGCTGTAGTAACAGATGTGAGCGGCTATGGCGGCGCGGCCGGATCAGCCTGGTTTCCTGATGGACAGGCCTTGCTGGCTCTTGTTAGCGACCAGGCGGCGACTTACCTGGGCAGGTTCAACACACATGATGGCGCGCTGACGCGCCTAACACTCACAAATCAAGTCGTTGCTGCGTTCGATCTTTCGAGGGATGGCGGCAGGGCCATTGCCCTAATCCTCGAACCGCATAACCCCGGTGACCTTTACCTGATTGAGCTACAAGAGAGCGCAGGCGTTACCGGTGCGACGAATGGCAACTGCCAGCGTGTGACAGACGTCAATCGTGAACTTCTGGGTGACGTGCAGCTTTCGTTACCTGTTTCCTTTTCGTTTGTCTCTGGTGATAACACGATTGATGGTTGGATTATCCCGCCCGTCATGCGGCAGCCGGGCAAACGTTACCCGGCCATTCTCTATCACGGTGGTGGTCCCGGAGGCATGCGTGCAGCGAACTTCACGTTTGAGTTTCAACTTTACGCCGCCAAGGGATATGCCGTCGTCTATTGCAACGCCCACGGCTGCCAGGGATACGGTGAATCATTCTGTACTGCCATTCTTGGCGCGTGGGGAGAGCAAGACTACAAAGATAATCTGGCATGTATTCAATTTGCCTGCGAGCACTTTGATTATATTGACGCAGACGGTCTCGCCACGGCAGGGGGTAGCTACGGCGGATACCAGGTCAATTGGATGTTAGGGCATACTCGTCACTTTAAAGCTGCCGTAGCTGACCGCAGCGTCGTCAACCGCTACTCCTCGTACGGCACGAGCGACATTGGTCACCTTCGAGAGTTCGAATTTGGGGATGGACCACCGTGGGAGACGACAACACACTATCTGATGCAAACGCCGCTACGCTTCATTGGCGATGCATCCACGCCCACGCTTGTCATTCACTCGGCCCTTGACCACCGCTGCCCTGTCGAACAGGGAGAGCAACTGTATATGGCACTGAAGCGTCTTGGTGTACCTACTGAGTTTGTGCGCTTCCCTGATGAGAGTCATGACCTGTCGCGCAGCGGCAAACCCTGGCACCGTGTTTTGCGGCTCGACCGGTACCTGGAGTGGTTTGATCGCTGGCTTCTGCGCAACGGGAGTATGGCGCCTATTAAGTAGATTGTCATGGAGAAATTCTTGAATGAGTGTGTCAACCAGCGCGAAAGCCTCAGCGGGCCGGCACCTAAGCTCACGCGATTTATTGCGGTTCCATATGGCGGATGACCCGCAGCTATCGCCCGACGGGCGCCACATTGCTTGGGTTCGCACCCAGATGGATGCCGAAACCAACGCCTACCAATCCAGTGTTTTCGTCACAGAAGTAGACTCAGGCGAAACACGGCAACTGTCGCGAGGGGGCGGACTCCATACGCATCCACGCTGGTCACCGGATGGGAAATGGATAGCCTTGCTGGCGACTGGTGAGGTGTCGGAATCGGACGATAGTGCTGCGGAAATGAACCCGCAGCAAATGCGGGACATCGGGGCTGCGGTTTCCGTCGTAGGCACCGGACCACAGCTATATGTCGTTGCTTCGGGCGGGGGAACGGTACGAAAGTTGACAGATCTAGCGGGCGGTGCACGATCCCATTCCTGGTCTCCCGATGGGAAATATCTTCTCTTCACAACTTTCGTTCATCCACAGCGTGGCCTTGAACATGACAATCAGAGCTTGGCCAACGACCACGACCCATATTCCCATTTTAATCAGGATGTGCTAGTCGTGACGCAATTGCGTTGGAAATCTGACAGCCTTGGCCTTGTGGGCGACTATCGCCAGCACGCGGCCTATGTCAAGTTCAATCCGGACGAAGCAGAGGAGCGGTCTAAGCCGGTACTGCTATCGTTAGGAGAGTATGATGTTGCCTCACCTCGTTGGTCGCCGGATGGCCATTACGTCGCGGCGGCAGGAAACGTTCGGCCGGGAGGAGACGCAACTCGTCACTCGTTCATTTTGTTATTCGATCTTGATCGTCACACTCCCGGCGATCCGCACGAGCTCTTCGGGTTAGCAGAAATGCGAAGCACGGACTTGGCATGGTCTCCAGACGGTTCAACCATTGCCGTTTGCGGACATGATGATCCTGAACTTGGTCATTATGGCAACCAGCGACTCTGGCTCATCTCAGTCGCGGACGGCAGCGCACGATGTGTGACAAAGCATATTGATCGCACGCTAGGCGACTATTCACGTAACTACGACATGCGTCGCTATGGAGGGGACGATAGTCCACGCTGGATTCCAGACGGAAGTGGGTTGCTCATTCTCGTTAACGAAGGTGGGATGGTCCATTTACATGAACTTTCTCTGGCCGATGGCTCACTTAAGCAGTTGACCACCGGCGACCTGGTTGTCGAGGCGTTTACACTCGACGCGAATGCTACACGTATAGCTCTACTAATTGGAGACGACTTAAACCCTGGCGACATCTTCATACTCAAACGCGACACAGAGATAATAAGCAAGCCGAAGCAACTCACCCATGTGAATCGGGAACTTCTTTCAGAAATCGCCTTATCACCGTCTATCCGATTCCAGTTTCACTCCGAGGGGGTGGAGATCGATGCCTGGCTGGTCCCTCCCCTCAACCGTGAACCGGGCGAAAAGTATCCGGTTATACTCTACACGGGTGGCGGTCCTGGTGGCATGCGCGCAAGCGTATTTGTGTTTGAGTTCCAATTGTTCGCGGCACAAGGTTACGCTGTGCTACATTGTAACGCGCGCGGCAATCAGGGTTACGGGGAGGAATTTTCCCGCGTCATCCGTGGAAGGTGGGGAGATGAAGATTACCGCGACAACATAAATTGCCTCTATGCCGCTGTCGAGCAGTTTGACTTTCTCGATGGTGAGCGGATCGGCGTGGCGGGCGGAAGTTACGGTGGCTATTCAGCCGCCTGGATCATTGCACGGCACCAAGAATTCAAGGCTGCGGTTGTAGACCGTTGCCTTTTCAACCGCTATTCCTTTAACGGCACGAGTGATATTGGTTTTTTGCTCGACCAGATCGAATTCGACAAACAGCTACCCTGGGAGGCCACGGACCGCTACCTCCACCGCTCTCCTATGCAACACGTTGCGGGCATTCGCACGCCAACCCTGGTAGTACATTCAGCACTTGATTACCGTTGTCCGGTGGAGCAAGGTGAACAGCTTTACGTCGTACTCAAACGTCTTGGCGTTCCGACTGAACTCGTTCGATTCCCGAACGAAAACCATGATCTATCCCGGGCGGGCCATCCGTGGCACCGAGTGTTCCGTTTGGATCGATATCTTGACTGGTTTGAGCGCTGGTTGTGACATCTGACAATTGAACAGCAGGGAAACACAATGGCACTCAGAGTTGGAATCATAGGCGCGGGGCAAGCAGGTGAGCGTCACGCTGTTGGCTTCTCCGGGGTAAGCGGAGCTACCATTACCGGTATAGCAGACACTAACCAGAACCGTGCTACACGCATCGCCGAACGCTTCAACACAGAGGCGTACGAAGATTGGCGCCATATGCTCGACGAAGGGCTGGACATTCTTGTGGTGGCGTTGCCGCACAATCTACACGTGGAGCCAGCCGTAGCTGCTGCTGCATGTGGAACGCACCTATTGATGGAAAAGCCGATTGCAACCACAATGGACGATGCGCAACGGATAGTAGAGGTCTGTCGGGAAGCCAGGATAAAGCTGACGATCAGTTTTGTCCATCGCTTCCGTGATGAATTGCAGATAGCACGGCGTTGGATTCAGGAGAATCAAATTGGCGAGCCACGCGTTGGGATTGAAATAATGAATGGTCAACGGGGCCTTCATTCGCCGCGCTGGATAACGAACAAGGAGATTGCTGGTGGCGGTGTTCTCATGTACGGAGCAATCCATTCCGTCGACCGCCTGCGCTGGTTACTTAGGAGCGATGTCATCGCCGTGGCCGCTAAAAAACAACACTTCGACCCGCGAACTGAAGTTGAGGACGGCGTTACTGCCCTTCTCACATTCGCTAATAGCGCAACGGCGACGCTCTCCGCGTGCGCGCCTGCCTATCGCGCGCAGCCGGCGTATTGGGATACTCAGATTTATGGGACGCATGGAATGGTCCGGGTGCGGACCCGTCATTGGGCCCAGTTAAGCAACGATTACCTTAGCGTTCTTCAAGAATCAGGGTCGGCTGCAACGGTCGGCGAACATTATAATTTTGTCCGGCAAGCTCAGTCTTTCGTCAATGCCATTTTGGCCGATAAGAAGCCGGCTGTTAGCGGGGACGATGGATTAAGAGCATTGGAAGTCGTAATGGCCATTTACCAATCGGCCAGTACTGGTGAAATTGTGCCACTCTAATTCTGAACTCGGCGCCAACCGTCGTAGCGACGTCAGACTGGCGCCAAGTAGTTTGTAGTTAGGTATGATTGTAGACAGCGAGCGTCTACGTCGCCCGTTCTGGGCGGGCCGAGGGACAGCTTGGAGAGCGGATGGCGCGCAAAGGCCAGCGTGCGCCAGGCTGCGGGGGATGCTGTAGCGCAACCTGGGGCGCCGTCCGCGCTGGGAGTGGCGCAAGCGCTCGAAGGGCACGCCGAAGAGTTCGGGGAACAGCGAGGCATAAGCCGGCTCGCCGTCGGAGAGTAGGGCGCGAATCAGGTCGCGATTGCGCCGCCCCTGGACGTGGGAGAGGATAAACTTGCTGGCGGGGTCTATCATCTCTCCCTCCCACACTTGTTGTCGCCTGGCGACAAAACCATGTCGTTCATCGGCTCGCAAGCTGTCGACCACCAGTTCCCTGGCCCGACCATCGTGAAACTTCTGGGCGTGCTGTCCGAACTGGCGACACAGGCGGCGCACGGTGCCGGGGTCGACGTGGACCAGGCGTGCCGTGCCTTTGAACGAACAACCCTCCCCCAAATGCTCGGCGATGGCCTGCGCTTCAGGAACCTTGCAGTTTCACAACGCCGTGCCTTTACGCTCGCTGAACTCGTTCTGGCAGACGCGGCACCGCAGGTAGCGGATGCCCTCAATACCGTACACCTTGTGAATGGTCAGGTTGCCCTGCCCTGTCTGCCCGAATAATTCGCAGGCCGGAT
>JAICPS010000767.1 GCA_025929715.1 Anaerolineae bacterium
ACGACGCCGGCCACGAGCGTTAGAAGCGCAGCAGGACCGATGACCGCCCCGCCGATAAACGCGTTATGACGCGCGAGCGCCGCCATCGCGGGCCGATCATTCGTCGCCGCCGCGCGCCAGTTCAGCAATGTCAGCGTCAACGAAGCGCCAATCCACACAATGGCGCCGACAATATGCAGAAATAAGAACAAATTGTAGACGGAAAACATCGAAATTACCTCTCTATATCACATTCTATCAGGGTCAATTCGACCCAGCGCCCCCTTTGAAGCCGGTGTCAGAAGAAGTATATCGCCCAACACGCCTATGACCTAAAACTCCATCCTAATCGCTTCTCCACAGCCCAATACCCAGCGTCAGAACCCCCAGCGCCAACAAAACCGCTCCTACGTAGGCCAGGTAAATCAGGGCATTCGGCTCCTGCGCCTCGGGCGACAGCACCGAAAGAAAGAATGCCGTTGGCATCAGGATCGCCGCCGCCGGCGCCGCGATGCGCGCAAAGCGCCGGGCGCCGGGCGACAGCTTCGCCTCGTCCACGTAGCGCAACATGATCAGGCTCAGCACCAGCAGCACCCCCGCATGCGCGTGCCCCGCGCGCCACAGATCCTGGCGCAAGGGATTGTCCATATAGCCCGGATCGCCTATCAGCAACGTCAGGATACTGACGCCGCCAAAGATCACCGCCGGCAACACGATTAGCAAAATGCCCGCGAGTCTTCGAGATTCTCTGCTCATGAGTTTGCCTCCTCGAGCCATCGTTGCTTTTGGGTATAAGGTATCGGGTACTGTGCCGTTGCGGTACGATTGCTTCAAGAGGTTAACCGCGCACTTAACTGCTTTTGGACCGCCGGCATCTTGTTGGCACATGGCGCAAGCGCACCTATTACCGCCCGCGCCAATCCCGCCACGCCGCCAGCAGGCCGGGGCTAAACGGCGTTCCCCCGCGAAAATAAACAATAGCCGCCAGGCCCAGCGCCAGCGCTACCGCGGCGCCACAGCCAAGTCGCGTCAAGAACGGGTGAGAACGTCGTTGCATATGTGTTACTATAGCTGTGCGATGACCGCACCAGATTTTACCACCCGCCGCGCCACGCGCGCCGACGCCGCCTGGATGCAGGCCGCCGTTGCCCGCATCGACCGCCTCAAGCAGGACGACTACTTCCAGGAGATGTGTCTGCAGCAGGCCGCCGGGCTCCTGGACCTGCTCGTTGCACACCGTGAAGAGGGCGACTATGCCGGCCACGTCAAAGTCGTCTGGGAGACCTGTTACGAACCGTTCCGCGAAGCCGGCATTCCCGAAATTCAGGATCTGCTCGTCCGCCCGCGCTACCGGCGCCAGGGCGTCGCCTCCAGCCTCCTAGACGCCGCCGAAGCCCTGATCGCCCAACGCTCGCCCATCGCTGGCATCGGCGTCGGCCTCTACGCCGCCTATGGCCCTGCCCAGCGCCTTTACGTCCTCCGCGGCTACGTCCCCGACGGCCGCGGCGCTCAATACAAAGACCACCCCATCAGCGGCGGCCAGCTGCTCCCCTTCGACGACGA
>JAICPS010000186.1 GCA_025929715.1 Anaerolineae bacterium
CCAACGATTGGTACGACCGTAATTACTACTCGGATGCTCCCGATACGAATCCCCTCGGCCCCCTGGAAGGCTTTTCTAAATCCGTGCGGGGCGGCTCCTGGCTCTCCACACGCGAAGAGCTAAGCGTCACTTTGCGTACTTTCTATGATCCCAGCGAACACCGCGCGAATATTGGTTTCCGCTGTGCGCGGAATGGAGAGGGGTAAGTTCAACTCCCTGAGAGTAAATCCCGCGCGGAGATCAGAATCCCATCGCGATCCGCGTAAACGAAGTGGCCGTCGCGAAAGGTGATGCCGGCGAAGTGCACCGGCTTCTCGCGATTGCCGCGACCCCGCCGGACCGCCGCCAGGGGTGCCGGCGCCAGCGCGTAAACGCCGACGGCTATCCTTTCCAGGCGCGCCACGTTGCGCACGCAACCGTAGAGGATTATTCCCTGCCAGCCGTTAATCTCCGCCGTCTGCGCCAGCTCCTCTCCCACCAGCGCCCGTTGCAGAGATCCTCCCCCGTCCACCACCAGCACCTTATTCCGGCCTGGCGCCTGTAACGTGTCGTAAATCAGCCCACAGTCTTCGAAAAGATCGAGCGTTACGATGGATCCACAGAAGGACGGCAGCCCGCCAAAGTTAATCAGGATCGGTTCCGCAGCTTCAACTTCGTCGCCGAAGCTGTCGCTAAGACCGGCGGTTGTAAACGTCATCAGGTGGGATGATACGGGCTTCACACGAAATTATCAACCGGACACGCGTTGCTTTCGCTGCCCGTTGCTGACGTCCGCCCGCGCCCGCTGGCCCGTCTGCACACGCCATAGCGTGGCATAAATGCCGTCTCCCTGCACCAGCTCTTCGTGCCGGCCCTGTTCGCGCAAGTTTCCGTTGTCAAGAACGAAGATACGATCGGCATTGCGTACCGTCGATAGGCGATGGGCGATGACAATCGTGGTCCGGTCTTTGACGATGCGCTCCAGCGAGCGTTGAATGGCGGCCTCCGTCTCGTTATCTACAGAAGACGTCGCCTCATCCAGGATCAGCACTGGCGGGTCTTTGAGCACGGCGCGGGCAATCGAGATGCGCTGGCGCTGCCCACCCGAAAGCTTTTGCCCGCGCTCGCCCACGATGGTGTCGTAGGCGTGAGGCAAATCCATGATAAATTCGTGCGCCTCGGCCACCTCGGCCGCAGCGACGATGTCCTCCACGCTGGCATCAAAGGTGCCGTAGGCGATGTTCTCTCTCACCGTTCCATGGAACAGGAAGACGTCCTGGCTGACGAGCCCGATAGCCCCACGCAGATCCTCCATACGTAGTGCGCGAATGTCCCGCCCGTCAAGGCATATACGCCCGCTCTGTACGTCGTAAAAGCGCAGCAAGAGCTTGATTACCGTGCTTTTTCCGGCGCCTGTGGGTCCGACGATAGCTGCCGTTTCTCCCGCCGGCACGGTCAGCGATAGATCCCTGAGTGTCACCAGACCTTCATCCTGATAGCTGAAGGAGACCTCCTCGAAGACCACTTCACCGCGCACCTGCTTCACCGGCAAAGGCTCCTTGCCATCCGTTATCTGCACCCTGGTGCGCAGCAGATCCAGCACGCGAGTGGCCGAAGCCATCGCGCGCTGGTACAGATCCATCGTGGTGCCGAGCCGCGTCAGCGGCCACAGCAGCCGCTGGGTCAGGAAGACAAGCAGGCTGTATACCCCCACGTTTAGCCGCCCGTTCAGCGCTAGATAACCGCCAAATACCATGATCACGATGAACCCGGCCATGATCGCCATCCGAATCAGCGGCACAAAGGCCGAGCTGAGCGCGATTGCCCGCCGGTTGCTCTCACGGTAGCGGGCGCTTTCGGCACTGATACGCTGGACCTCGTGGGCCTCCGCCGTGTAACTCTTGATGGTGGCGATCCCGCTCAAATTATTGGCCAGTTGGCCGTTCAACTGGCCCACACGCTCACGAACTTCGGCGTAGCGAGGCGCGATGCGCCTCTGAAAGTGCAGTGTGCCCCAGGTGATGAAGGGGATTGGTATCAGGGCCATCCACCCGACGCTAGGCGCTGCGGTGATATAGATACCGCCAATGACGATGGTCGTCGTCACCAGTTGCAAAATATCGTTGGCGCCTGTGTCCAGGAAACGCTCGAGCTGATTGATGTCGTCGTTGATGATGGCCATCAGGTTGCCCGTACTTCGGTCTTCAAAGTAGGCCAGTTCGAGATCCTGTACGTGACTGTAGGTATCGACGCGCAGCTCGTGCTGGATCGTCTGCGCCAGGTTGCGCCAGTAAAGCTCGTGCAGGTATTGAAAGGTCGATTCCAACACCCAGGTAACCACCGTTAGCCCAGCCAGGAGCCACAACTGGTCCGCGGGGTCGGTGATGCCCGCGCGCGCCACGAACGAGTCCTGACGATTGACGATGACGTCGACGGCGAAGCCGATGAGGGCAGGCGGCGCCAAATCGAAGATTTTATTGAGAATGGAAAACAGCGTCGCCAGCAAAATCTGGCGTCGATGCCCGGTCGCGTAGCGCCATAGGCGAAGTAGAGGGTGTTCGCTGCGAGCTTGAGCCATCAACCAATCCTTTTTACTTTGGTGCGATTTCCCTAGATTCTATCGCAACTTCGCGCGCCCGTTAACGTAATAGGTAATAGAGGCAAGTTTTTTTCTTGAGATTAGCAGGGGTGTGAAGATGAATCTTCTAGGAAATCTTATCTGGCTGATATTTGGCGGCCTCATTGCGGCCATCGGCTATATTATCGGCGGTATTGGCCTATGTCTTACGATCGTGGGCATCCCCTTTGGTCTGCAGTCGATCAAGTTGGGAGTAGCAACGCTGGCCCCGTTTGGCAAAGAAGTTGTGGTCAGCAAGAACGAAGGGCCAATAGCCATGCTCTTCGACGTGATTTGGATAGTGTTGTTCGGCTGGGAAATTGCGCTGGCGCACCTCGCATCTGCCGTTATTCTGGCAGTGACCATCGTGGGCCTGCCCTTTGCGCGACAGCACATCAAGCTGATCCCGATGGCTATCCTACCATTTCAGCGGGATCTTCGTTGACAATTTTGCATCGAATTGGCACGAATCCTTCGGCGTTGCTCAGCAAAGATTTCGCGAAGCAGGCGATAAAATTCGTGCCAATTCGTGTTAATTCGGTGCAGCTATGCCACTCATCTTAGCGGCCGGGAACTGTTCATCGACTTTACCCAAAAGCCGATCAACACAGCTATGACGATGAAGGCGACGACGAACGGGACCGGATTGCGCTTCACTGTCTGCACGAGGTCGGCCGGCTTTGCCTCGCGCAACCTCGTATCGTAGTAATCCGCCCTTTCTTGCATTCGATGGCGCGCGTCGTCTACGCGGTCCCGAATCTGCTGCTCCGTGTCACGCATCTTTTCTTCCAATCTCGTCTGTGCGTCGCCAATCTGCTCCCCGGCATCGCGCAGGAAGCTGTCCACCTGGCTGCTCGCTTCGTTGCGAGTATAGCCATATCGCTCCTGTAGTTTACCTTCTAACTTAGCGCGCTGGCCCTCGATTTGGTGCCAATCGTCGTTTGTCAGGCGGCCCCATCGCGCTTGCGCCTTACCGCGCAACTGCGTCCATTTCCCTTCTAATATATGGCTGGTCATGTTGCTATTCTCCTTACTCGACTGCTGTTTGCTCTCAAAGTCTTAGGTCATATCACTATAGCCAGCGTATCATCAGCGGAAAAGAAACACATGTATCACGTTATAGGAAGAGGATATGTCTCGGGATATAAATCTGGGAGAGTCAGCCGTCCGCCGCCAGCGCAGCGTCGATCACGGCGGCGAACGTGTCGAAGGATTGTGAGCCGTGTAAGAGTTGTCCGTTTATGTCGAACACCGGTTGGCTAAAGATGCCGCGTTCGCGACGCATCGCATCCAGCTGCAGCACGTGGTCTTGAGCGTCGCCTTCATCGTAACAAGCCGCGAAGGCTTCTGGATCGGCGCCTACGGCCGCGGCGGCCCCAACGAAATAATCGCGCCCCGCGCTCCATAAATCGGCCTGATTTTGGAACAGATAGCGGTGCAGCTCCCAGAAAGCGTCGATATCCTGGCGGGCGACGCATTCGGCCGTCGTCGTGGAGAGTAAGCTCGGATCCCCATAGTTCAAAACGGGCCAGAAGATAATTTTGGCCTGGCCTGATTCCACGTATGCCTGCACCACTTGCGGCTCGGTGCCTAACACGTAGGCACGGCAGGTGCTTCAGAGAAAGTCGGAATAGTCGACGATCGTCACCGGCGCGTCGGCACGGCCCAGGAAGTAAGCGCCGTCGTCGGTGCGGCCGTTCACGGCGACTGCTGCCTCTGTAGGGGCTTCCGCGGGAATCGTCGCCGTAGGCTCGTTGGCCGTAGGGGCGTCCGCCGTGGCTGTTGGCGGAGCGCTATCTGTTGGGGTCGCCAGGTTGGTTGGGGCGATCAGTGTTGCCGGCAATGCGGGTTCGGTGGGGTGGACGTCGGGCTCAGTCGCCTGCGCTTCTGCGAGCGGTGGGGCTTGAGTAAGCTGCTGCGCGCTTTCCGGGGCGCAGGCGGAGATCAGCAGATAAATAAGTAGCGGGAAAACGAGTCTTTTCATATGGTTTCAAGCCACCGTTCGTAGTACGCACTTTGGTGCGCCTCCCGCGCTAAAGCGCTCATTACGAACCAACGGCCAGCTTCAAGCATAGCGAGAATGATGGCGCTTGTCATCATTGAAAGTGTGACTTTGGCGATGCTTAAGACTCTTGTAAGGGTTTCACGCCCACATGCACGGCAATCGTGCCGAACATGAAGAGGCGGTAATCCACGTCCACGAAGCCGGCGTCGCGCATCGCGACTGCTAGCGCGCCCGGCGTGCTGAAGCGCTGCGTGGAATCCGGCAGGTAGCGATAGGCGTCAACCTCGCCGGTTAGCAGCCGGCCGAGCATGGGAATGATGACATTGAGATGCAGCCGGATGAAAGGGCGCAGCGGGTTGGCCTTCGGCGGGCTCGATTCTAGAATAACCACGCGACCGCCAGGGCGCGTCACGCGAAGCTGTTCGCTCAGAGCGCCCGGTACGTCGATGACATTGCGCATTAAAAATCCGGACGTAACGGCGTCGAACGTGTCGCCGGCGAAGGGCAGGGCGAGCGTGTCGGCGCCAACCCATTGCAGACCCGCTCGTTCGGGATACCGTTGGCCCACCTGCATCATTTCAATTGTAAAGTCGCCGCCTACCGACTGGATGCCGGGATGCTGTCGCAACCCTTCATAAGCGATGTCGCCGGTGCCCGTAGCGATGTCCAGCAGGCGCCCATTGCGCGGCAGACGCGCCTGGCGAATGACGTAACGCCGCCAGCGCGCATCCTGACCAAAGGTCATCACGCGGTTCATCAAATTGTAGCGCCCTGCGATGCGTGCAAACATCGCCTGCACGTACTCGGCCCGCTCCGGTCCCTGCAGTTCGCTCATCGCGTCATTCGTCCGCCGGCGCCGTCTGCTGCCAAGCGCGAATCAGTTCCGCCACACCCCAGGCCTGCGCCGTGCATCCTCGCGGAAAAAACGGGGCGTCGCCGTCGAAAATCTCGCTCACGCTGCCAACGCCGTGGTCTACCAGGTGTTGCATCAATGGCGCCAGGTAGGATCGCGCGCGCCGGCGGTCGCCGTATACGCGCAGGTGGGCCGTGGCAAACGGGCCGATCAGCCAGGACCACACCGTCCCCTGGTGGTAGGCGCCATCCCGCAACTTTTGGTCTCCCACGTAGCTGCCGATATATCCGGCTTGTTCCGGGGCCAGTGTACGCAGTCCAAAGGACGTCAACAGATGGCGCGCGCAAATGTCGACGACGGCTTGCTGCTGCTGCCTGTTCAGTGGGCTGTATGGCAGCGAAACGGCAAGGATCTGGTTGGGACGTAACGCGCTGTCGGCCTCATACGCGGCTCCGCCCGGGCCGTCGAGCACGTCGTAACAGTGACCGAGGGCATCGGACCAGAAACGCGAGAAGCCGCGCTGGGCCTTTTCCGCCAGCGTTTCGTAGGAGGATGCGTCGTGTCCCAGGCGGCGCGCCAGCGCGCTCATGATGCGCAGGGCGTTATACCAGAGGGCGTTGACTTCCACCGGTTTGCCGATGCGCGAAGTGATCACGCGATCGTCTACTTTGGCGTCCATCCACGTGAGCTGAATACCTTCTTCTCCGGCGTAGATTAGCCCGTCTGCGTCGTCCCGGTGAATGTTGTAGCGCGTACCCCGACAGTGCCAATCGACGATCTCTTCTAGTACGGGAAGCAGCTCGCGCGCCAGGCCTTCGTCCTCGGGCGCGACCAGCAGATTCTTCGTTTCACTCAAAATGACGTTTTCCTCGTCTGTTATCCTGAGTGAAACGAAGGATCTATGCAAATACGCTCGCAGGGCTTCGAAATACCACAGGCTGGCGTCAACCGTATTATATTCGGGCGTTTCACCCTCATCCGGAAAGCGGTTCGGCAGCATGCCCTGGTCGACAAAGGCGGCATAGGTGCGCAGAATACGCACCGCAATTTCCGGGCGGCCCGTAGCGAGCGTTAGACCGGGCAGGCTGACCATCGTGTCGCGTCCCCAGTCACTGAACCAGGGATAACCGGCAATGATGGTACGACCATCGGGCTCTTGCGCTGTAGGGCGGTGCGCCACAAACTGATCGGCGGCTAGCACCAACTGCGCCGGGGCGGGCGGCGACACGCGCGCCGCCTTGGCCAGCAGCTTGCGCTCGTGATCGACGCGGCGGCGGAAGGCTGCCTCGCCGTCTGGACTGGCATCATTCTCGGTGCTTGCGACAACCGTAAACGTCTCGCCCACCTGCAGCGTGGCGCCCAGCACCCCAACGTAGATGTGGTCCTCCACGACGTCGTTCTGCCCGCGGGCCTCTTCCATGCTCAGAAAATAATCTTCGTACCAGGTGAAATCCTGCCATGCCTGCCCGGGCGCGCAGCGCAGAGTGAAAGGCGTGGCATCGTCGTGCATCGTGATGCGCAGCCCACCATCTACCGCTTCAATGCGCGGTTCCCAGTCGTTCAGGATCGTCGTGTGGTGGTAATTGCGGTAGTTGACCACGGCTTTGGCATATAGCTCTAGCGGCCGGCTGCCGCGGCAGTAGCGATAGTGTACGTAGGTCGTGTTGTGGCCTGGCTCCATCCACACCCGTTTCTCCAGCAGCGCGTCGCCAACGGCAAACGTCCAGACTGGAGTCGTGCCTTGCAGGTGAAACCGCTCCAGGAAGCGCACGCCTTCCCTTTCCAGCGCGCCATCGGCCCAACGATTGGTGTATAGCGCTGCCTGGCGGCCGTCATATTTCACGTTGTCATCCAGCTTCGCCAGCAACAGTGTGCGGCCAAGAGGCGGTTTGAGGGCGGCAACCAGTAAGCCATGATAGCGGCGGGTCAGAAGCCCGGCGACGGTGCCCATCGCAAAGCCGCCTATGCCGTTGGTCACCAGCCACTCACGGCCTTCGGCGACGTCCAAACGGCCGCAAATCTCCCGTCCGAACTCTATCATGCATTCCTTCCTTGAATTAAAGCCTTAAGGTGAGATGTGCGTATTTTGGGCGTGAAGCGGTGGGGATGCAAATAAGGGTCGCCTTTGTAGCAATGACTGAAGTTGTTACGACGAAGGCGAATGGATGACCCCTAAACGACACTACTATGACACCTACTTGACACCCAAATGATACTTTTCTACAATGAACACTGTTCGGACAACTATTTCCCGCAGGACCTAACCTACTAAGGAGGTAGAATGTTTAAAGTATCACGTCGCATATTGCTCCCGGCAGCGCTGTTGGCGCTGTTGCTGCTAGCCGCCTGTCAGGCTCAGACTGTGGAGGTTACCCGCGTGGTATCTGAAGAGGTCACCCGCGTCGTCACCGAAACAGTATTGGAGGAAGGGCAGCCGATCGAAGTCACCAGGATCATAACTGAGCAAGTAGAAGTGACCCCTGTCGCAGCCGAGGAAGAGATGGCTGACGATTTGATCACCTATGATAGTTACTCCACCACCGATATCCCCACGCTCGACCCGCAAATTGGCGAAGATGCCGTTTCCATCAACTACATCGAAAATCTATTCGTGCAGCTGACCAACTACGAGTTGGAAACGGCGGCGACGTGCACCGATTGGGCCGAGCGTCAGTTGCGCGCGGTACAACTCTGTGTCCTGATCGACGGCGGTACGAGCGAAGCCGATTTCGTTCACCGAGTCGGTTCACTGATCCAGGCCGGCGTCCCCATGCTGCAGCTGCGCGCCAAGCAACTGGACGATCGCACC
>JAICPS010000759.1 GCA_025929715.1 Anaerolineae bacterium
CCCTTCCGCATCGATGCCGGCACCCAGGTTACAGTTACTGTGAGCGTCGGCCTGGCGGCTCTAGAAGCACCTCGCGAAAGTTTGGACGCCCTCATCGGCCGCGCCGACCAGGCGCTGTATGCGGCAAAGCGCGAGGGTCGAAATCGGGTGGTCGCTGATGCCGCGTAGACGGACCTTCTCCCCCTCCGCGCCTTAAGAGGCTGAAACAATTGTTAATTTTTCGAGTCAAAATTTGAACAACAGATCATGGTGAATTCGCTTACATAGGGGAGAATCGGCCACAATCACCCACAACCGTGCCGCAACCCCTTGGTAATGTTATCAGAGTGTTGCCAAGTCTGTACGTATCTGCTTTGTTGAACAGGGGATACTGAGCGGGAGGAGGGACCAGCGGGATCCAGCTATATGCGCGCCGCGCTTGCGGTTCGCTGTCCAATGAAATTCAGGGCTCCTCACGGACTTTCAGGTCCGCCGCATCTCCTGATGCCGTGAGGTGATGATCGCCCCTTAGCGGCTAGGAGTGGCCTCCTCTTGTGATGCCGTGCTGGGTCGATCGATAGCCAAGTCACTGGCCAACGCCCTCTTTGGTCCATGACTTGGCAGGCCGGCGTCGGGGATGCTCGGACTTCTACCCCGCTGCCGATGTCAGACTCGACGCCGGCCACCACATCTCCCCTCAACTCCGGTTTGCCATTGCTCCGCTGCGGCTGGCCGTGCTCGCGGTCTGAACCTGCCATCCACACGCGCGTGCATATGCGCTCGCATCCACGAGAGACCACAATCAGCAATTGTTGAAACGTGCTCGTCTGAATGCGCCGCGCCGCGCCTACTTGATCTTGGCTTCCTTGAAAGCGACGTGCTTGCGGGCGACCGGATCGTACTTGCGAAAACTAATCTTCTCCGTCGCAGTGCGCGGGTTCTTCTTGGTCACATAGAAGAATCCGGTGCCCGCCGTACTGAGCAGCTTGATCTTCTGCGTAATGGGCTTGGCCATGAGTTCCCAGCTTTGTCACGCGAGTGCCATACTTATCGGCGGCACAATATCGGCTCGCTTTGGTTAGTCAAGGATCGAGTCGTGAGTGATCAGGTCGCGGTGAAAATTCCCGGATCGCCGGTGATAGAAGGGCACCGGCACGTCCGATTTCTGCAGGGCGCCGGCGGCGATCCGCTCCCCCAAATCTTCTAGTACTACCCGTGTGATATTCGGCAGCTCGAGGCTCCGCGCCTGGGCTATCGAGTGCCATTCGAGGTCCGACAGCTCGCCGTCGGCAATCGCGATCTTGTGAACGATAGCATCGGCCGGGACGCAGAAAAAGCGCGTGTCGAACCGGCGCGGCCGCCCGGGCGGCGTGATGGCGCGTGCAAAAAAGGTCAATCGCGCGAGTGTGGGCTGAAAACCGTACGCATAGAAGTCCTGCCAGGCCCTCGCTTTGGGGGGGGCGGCCGTGCGCGCGGGTTTGCCGATCAGCAAACCTGCCTCTTCAAAGGTTTCGCGCACCGCCGCCAGCGCCAGCGCCCGAGCCCGCATTGGACTCGGGTTGCCTTTCATCGCCACTAGCAGGTTCTTGAGGTTGCCATGCTCGAGGTCTTCGTCCACGGC
>JAICPS010000150.1 GCA_025929715.1 Anaerolineae bacterium
AGCAAGGGGCGCCACTGGAAGAATTACCTTCCCTGGCTGGGTTGTCGGACCGGGATGAGGAAGACGTGTTATCAGAAGTGCCGGACGATGTGACTGATGCAATGGCATGGCTTGACGAGTTGGCTGAAGAGCAGACGCCTGACCGTGTAGCTGAGCCAGCGCCCATGTCTATTGATGATATGTCCGAGGCAGAAGAAGAAGCCGATGACGGCGCATTACACTGGCTCGACGAGCTGGCGCGCGCCGAGAGTGAACCTGACTTCGACCTTGAGACCATAGGTCAAGCCGCCGAGGGCGACGAATTGCCCGACGTGGCCGATAGAGACCATTGGTTCGACGAAGTTGATGAGAAAGCGTTCGACGCGGCTGCCTTGACCGACGATAAAGACATGTTTGAGATTCAGGCAGGTATTGGTCGGGAGGAATTGGCGTCGGAAAGCGAACCGGCCGCTGAACAGCCGGCAGCGACCGGGGAAGACGACGAACCCTTGGACGACCTGAATTGGCTGGATGACGTTGACGACGATAGCGAAATTGACGGGACTCACGAAGTTGACGAGGCAATGGCCTGGCTGGAAGAGTTGGCTGCCGAAGGTGGTTCGGATGCAGAATTGCGCGCCTGGGAAGGATTTAGCAATGAAGAAGCCGGGTTAGAGGCGATGGCCGGCCTGGAGGACATTCCAGATGATCCGGAGCAGGCATTAGCCTGGCTTGAGGGGCTCGCCGCTGAGACTGGCGAACCGCAGGGAGTGATAGAGGTGGTGGAGGAAGAGGCCACGCCAGCGGTGCCGCACGACGTTGTGGCGGCGCGCGCCGAAGCCGAAGCGATCCTCTTGCACGACGAGCAGTACACTGCAGAAGTTCCCCAGGATGCTGAGATCCTTGAAGAAATGCCGGAAGATCCCGACGAAGCGATGGTCTGGCTGGAAAAACTGGCAGCACGGCAAGGCGCATCGTTAGATGAATTGCCATCGGTGACGGGTATCGACGAAGAGATCGAGACTCCAGACTGGTTAGCCGCTGAGTTGGCGGCGGAAGAAGAAGAATTCGCGGCCGAACGGATCGAAGAAGTTGAAGATTTCGATCTGCTATTCGAGGAAGATACGGGCGATGAAGACGAGTGGGACGAGCCCGATCTAATGGTTACTGAGCAGGAATCTGAAACTCGGGAAGCGGAGATGGCGCTTGACGCCACAGAAGTGTCCGCGACTGAGCCCGTAGACGCGGATCTTGAAGCTGCATTATTGTCCGAGATGGAGGCGGCCGGAGTGGATGTGGAAGAAGACCTCCCAGACTGGCTGGCCCTTGACGATGAGGATGCAGACGAGCAATTCGATTGGGATGAACCGGCCTTTGATCCGACAGGCTGGCTGCAGGCCGAGGAATCGGCCGTACAGGATCATGCGGCAGAACTTGAAGCTGAAGAGGATCAGGTGGTTGACGCGGAACATGGGGAAATCGAGTTGGAGGAATTTGAAGATGTTACCGAAGGGCCAGTGTTGGCGCCTGAAGCGTCAGTGCAAGAACTGGACGAAGTAACAGACTTCGAATTCGATGAGGACGTCCTTTCGGAAACTGAGGAAGCGGAAGGATTGGTGTCACCGGAGACATTTGAGGAGCCGGTCAGCCCAATACGAGAACCGGTTGAACGCGAAAAAGCGGCACAGTTCCAAGAAGCATGGAACGCGCTTGAGTCCGAACGTTATAGCCAGGCGTATGAAATGTATGGTTCATATTTGGAGCGTGGGGACGATATCTCGCTGCTGATCTCGGATCTCGAGCGCGCCACTGAAGCACATGAGAGTCAGCCGCGTCTGGTGCGCTTGCTTGGGGATGCGTACATGCAGAACGGGCAGTTGCAAAAGGCACTGGATGCATATCGCAAGGCGCTGGAAATGTTGTAGTCGCCGCCCTCTTCCTGGGATAGGCTGCCATGCGCGCAGATTGAAAAAAGTCGCGGTAGGTATACAATTAATTATCGAGGAGGCAGCGACCGGTGCTGCCTCTTTCCTTGTCAGAAACATTGTTACCACTGGAGAGACCCATGGAGCGAACACTCATCCTTGTCAAGCCAGACGGCATACAGCGTGGACTAGCAGGAGAAATTATCGCTCGTTTCGAAAAGCGTGGCCTAAAGCTTGTGGCGATGAAATTGCTGCAGATGTCGGATGACCTTGCGATGCGCCATTACGGCGAGCATGAGGGAAAGCCGTTTTATGAAACCCTGGTAGCGTACATTACGTCCGGGCCGATCATTGCAATGGTCTGGGAAGGGAATGAAGCGGTCGCTGCAGCGCGGGCCACAATAGGCCTTACGAAACCGGTGGATGCTACTCCGGGCACGATTCGGGGTGATTTTGGAATGGAAATTGGGCGGAACCTGGTGCATGGTTCAGACAGCGACAAAGGGGCTGAGAAAGAGATTGCTCTCTTTTTTGCACCGGAAGAGGTCGTCGACTGGAATCGGGATAACGACCGCTGGATTTCCGAAGCCTAATTGTAGATCTTGTGTGGATTGAACGCGTGTGTAGAGGTGCGCTGATATGCGCAGAAGCGATGGAAAGTTTAACTCATTGCATGCGCAGCACGACGTGGGCCTCGCTCCACAGCTCCTCCAGATTATAGTAATCGCGCCTATCGCGCGAGAATAAGTGGATGATAATGCTACCGAAGTCGACCAGGACCCAGCCGCTTTCAGCCTCACCTTCAGAGCCACGTGGCCGAAGCCCTGCCTTTTCGCGAGCAGCTTCGATAATGGCTTCGGTGAGCGCCCGAATCTGACGGTCGCTGTCACCATTACAAAGAATAAAATAGTCCGAAAATACTGCCTGCTCCCGGATGTCCAGCAACAAGATGCTGCTGCCTTTCTTGTCGATGAGTGTATCGACTAACATGTTTGCGAATTCTAATCCTTCCAGATGTCGCCTCCGCGATATTAATAGCTATTCTGTAAAACGATACATAAAAGCGTGCGGCGCCGTATTGCTGCAAGTACAAGGCGATTTTAGCATGGGGCAAATTAGCCGCCAACACGAGCAAAGTTCAAGCCATGCAGACGGATGTCGATAATAGTCTCGGCCGGCAGCACAAATAGGAGGGTATCTTGTTTGGGTCTGACTATATGACGACGGGACGATCAGACAGTACGTGGACTGTGGCGGAACTGACGGTTTACATCCGCGAATTGTTTGATCTCGACTATCGTCTGCAAGACATAAGGGTAGAAGGGGAAATCTCCAATTTCTCACGCGCTCGTTCGGGTCATCTCTACTTCACCTTAAAGGATGAATCGGCGCAGCTAAGATGCGTCATGTGGCGTTCCGCCGCCGAACGGCTCGGCATGGAACTCGACGAAGGTGATGCGATCGTTGCCCGGGGGCATATCTCGGTCTACGGACCACAAGGGAGTTACCAGTTGTACGTCGAGCATATTACGCGAGCAGGGCGTGGCAATCTGGCGTTGGCATTTGAGGAACTGAAGCGATATCTGGAAAAAGAGGGCCTTTTTGCGCAGGAGCACAAGAAGGTGCTTCCGAGGTATCCCACGAAGATTGGTATCGTTACGTCGGCCGATGCTGCAGCGCTGCGCGACATATTGAACGTGCTGAAAAGACGTTATGCGCTCGCCTCAGTTCTTATTGCTCCAACCCTAGTACAGGGAAGCGAAGCGCCGTCACAAATCATCAGAGCGTTGCAGTGGATCGACGGGCGCGACGACGTCGACGTGATAATCCTGGCGAGGGGGGGCGGTTCCATCGAAGATTTATGGGCTTTTAACGTCGAAACGGTTGCTCGTGCGGTATTTGAGGCGCGCCATCCTGTGATTAGTGGCGTCGGTCACGAGACAGACTTCACAATCGCCGACTTCGTTGCAGATGTTAGAGCGCCGACCCCGTCCGCGGCTGCAGAACTGGCTGTCCCAGATAGCGCCGAGTTGCGAGCGCACTTAGAAAACCTCGAAGCGCGCCTGTTTGCTTATATCGAACGAAAGATAGCAGACGGCTACCTACAGATTGACGCTTTGGAACGAAACATGCGGCACCTGGGACCATTAATGCGGCTTAATAATACGATGCAGCTTCTTGATGGCCTGCTATATCGGCTGGACAATGCAATGTCGCGGCGCCTGGACCGCGTTAAGAATCGACTCACTATTGCCGACACACGTCTGGCAACAGTTGGACCACAAGCCACTCTGGAGCGCGGATATGCCATCGTGCGCAAAGACGATGGGAGCATCGTGCGCCACGTTGTACAGGTTAATCCGGGCGAGCGGCTACAAGTGCGTGTCAGCGACGGCGGCTTCGCCGTATTCGCCGATGATGACGAGCAGCGGCTGTGACGACGCAAGAACTACTTGGAGAGATTTAACATGAGCGCAAAGATGGAAGGCTTACAATTCGAGGAGGCGCTAAGCGAACTGGAGCAGATCGTCACACGACTGGAAGTAGGCGATCTGACGTTGGACGAATCGCTAGCCTTGTACGAGCGAGGGCAGTTGCTGGCGGGCTACTGCAACCGCCAACTTGAGTCAGCGACGCTGCGTATTGAACAGCTAACCGAACACGGCGAAATCAGCGAAATTGAGCTATAGCGATAGCGAGGAAGGACATTGTTCAGAAATTTACGCGATTCTTTAACCCGCACCCGGCAGAGTGTATTTGGACAGATTGTCAATGTACTGGGGGCGGGAGATATTGACGAGGAGACCTGGGAGGACCTGGAAGCGCTGTTGATCCAGGCCGACATGGGTGTGCCCACGACCCTTGAACTGGTAGAGAATCTTCGTGAGCGAGTTAACAATGAGGGACTATATAGAGCGGATCAGTTGACCGAAGCGCTAAAAGACGAGCTAAGGGCGATGCTGGATGATCAGCCTGAATTCTCAATGGAAAAGCCGCGACAATTGACCGTGGTCATGATTGTAGGGGTAAACGGATCGGGAAAGACGACGACTATCGGCAAGCTCGCGCACTATTACAAGAAGCGAGGGAAAAAGGTGATGATGGTGGCGGGGGACACGTTTCGCGCCGCGGCCATTGACCAGTTGAAGATCTGGAGTGATCGGGCGGACGTGCCCATTGTGGCAGGCCAGCCCGATGGCGACCCTGCGGCCATAATTTATGATGGAATTCGCGCCACAAGAGGCCGCGGATACGACTTGCTTCTGATCGACACCGCCGGACGGCTGCACACCAAATACAATTTGATGCAAGAGATTGAGAAGATCTATCGTGTCTGCAGACAGAGCGTTCATGCAGCTCCGCATGAAGTGTTATTGGTACTCGATGCGCCGACAGGCCAGAACGCGCTCGTACAGGCCACAAAGTTTAAGGATTCGGTACATGTTACTGGGGTTGTGCTGACGAAGCTGGACAGTACGGCAAAAGGCGGTATGGTCTTCGCTATCTACAAGGAATTGGGTCTTCCCGTTCGCTTTATTGGCACGGGCGAAAAGATCGACGATATTGCGCCGTTTGATGCCGATCAATTTGTCGAAGGCCTATTTGAGGCATAGAATAATCATCTTGATTATTCAGTGGAATCGAAATTAGGACTTGAGTATTCTTATGGAAAATATTCTCGCGGATTTGCAGGAGCTGGAACGGACCGTAAATCATCTACGGAGGCGTCTTTGACGTAGATGCCAAACTTGTAAATATCGCCAAATTGGAACAGCAGTCGCTCACTCCGGGTTTTTGGGACAAGTCCAACGAGGCGCAGCAAGTAATGCGCGAGTTGACTCGACTGCGACGCCAGGTTTCGACGTGGGAGCGGGTGTCGAAGCGCCTTGAAGATGCCGTTGAACTCACCTCGCTGGACGATGTGTCGCTGAGGGGAGAGATGCAGGAGGAGCTGGGGGTGCTGTCAAAGATCATCGATCGCCTACAGTTTCAGGCCTTGTTTTCCGGTCGCTATGACGACGAAGACGCGCTCCTGGCTATTCACGCTGGGGCGGGCGGCACAGAGGCCCAGGACTGGGCGCAGATGTTGCAACGCATGTTTGTGCGCTGGGCCGAGGGACATGGCCTGACAGTAGAGATTGTCGACGAGAGTCCCGGTGACGAGGCCGGTATTAAGAGCACACTAATGACCGTCCGCGGAGAGGACTACCCCTATGGACGGCTTAAGTCCGAGCGCGGCGTACATCGCCTGGTGCGCATCTCGCCGTATGATTCGTCAAGCCGGCGGCACACATCGTTTGCCAAGGTAGAAGTATGGCCCGACGTGGCCGAAGACATTGAGATAGATATCAACGAGAGTGATTTGCGCATCGATCGGTTCCGCGCTAGCGGCGCGGGAGGGCAGCACGTGCAGAAAAATGAAACTGCGATTCGCATCACTCATATCCCTACGGGAATCGTGGTCTCATGTCAGAATCAGCGCTCTCTGGTCCAGAATCAAGAAACGGCGATGAAGATTTTGAAAGCGCAGTTATTTGACATGGAGCGGCGGAAACAGGAGGCGGAGATTTCGCGATTGAAGGGCGAAGATGTCGATGCCGGATGGGGCAACCAGATTCGCTCTTATGTGCTGCACCCTTACCGAATGGTCAAGGACCATCGCACAGATTATGAAACCGGTCACGTGCAGGCGGTGCTCGACGGGTCGTTGGACGGGTTCATGGAAGCGTACTTAAAGGATATTCTGGGCGAAAAGCGGTCGGAGGAAGGGGCGGTGCTAGGGGAGGGTTAGATCTATATTGGAAAGTCGAGCTATTCTTGACGTAATGGATCTAACGATTATAATATACTTGTGAAAAAGGAACAACGAAGTTTAAGAGCGTTGGCAAGCGCCACCGCTCTTTTTCCGTGTCTCGGGACATATCGACTTTCTGCCGAGACTTTCAACCGGAGTTGCCCCGCCTATGGGTCAAACGGGTCTGGGGTAGGAGCCTACTTATTTTCCTGACATTTATTTTTGGGAGGTCACCTGGTGGAGACGAATGAATTCCGCTCGTTGCGTATTAGCCTAGCATCCCCTGAACAGATCCGTTCATGGTCCTACGGCGAAGTCACCAAGCCGGAGACGATAAATTACCGTCGCTTGCGACCAGAAAAAGATGGGCTGTTTTGCGAAGCTATCTTCGGACCCACGCGCGACTGGCAGTGCTACTGTGGAAAGTACAAGAATGTTCGCTACAAGGGCATTGTCTGTGATAAGTGCGGCGTTGAGATTACTCGTTCTGCTGTTCGCCGCGAACGCCTTGGTCATATTGACCTGGCCGCCCCGGTAGCGCATGTTTGGTATACGCGTCGCGTGCCCAGCTATCTGGGATTGCTGTTAAATGTATCGCGTCGCAATCTAGACCGCGTCCTCTATTTTGCCCAGTACGTCGTTACCTACGTCGACGAAGATGCGCGCGATCGTGCACTGAAGCGGTTAGAAGAAGAATTAGAGGAAGCTGAGATTCGCCTTGAAGAAGAGACGGATCAGCAGGTGTCTGGCGCCACAGAAGAGGCGCAGCAGCGGCTGCAGGAACTGCGGCAGAAGCTTGCGGAACTCAATGAGTCTTTCGACGACCGGCTTTCGGCAGCGACCGACGAGGTGGTCCAGGAGGCAAAGAGCACTGAACGGCGCCTGGATAACTTACTGGGTTCGGAAGCGCCTGAAGATGTTCGGTTGGGCGATACGGTCATCGTGGCCAAGGGCCAGACCGTTGGCCGCGAGCATGTGGTGCTCGTACAGGAAGTAACAACTGACCGTCTGACCGAGGTTCAGAAAGAGCACGAAGAAGATCAACAGTCGGAGGTAACGTCGCTTCAGCGTGAAATCGATCAGATCCAGTCTGAAGTTAACGAGGTTGCCGATGACACACGGGGGTTGCTGGGCCAGAAATTAGGCCGTTTGCGTGAACAGGCACAGCACAACCGAGATCAACTGGAGAGCCTGCACCAGATGAACTTCCTCAATGAGACCGAATATCGGGAACTCAAGAGTAAGTTTGGCAACGTCTTTCGCGCCGAAATGGGCGCCGAGGCATTTTATGAGATTCTGAAAAATATGGATCTCGACACATTGGCGAAAGAGCTTTGGCGAGAGGTGCGCACCACGCGCTCCAAGCAGAAGGCCAAGCGCGCCACGAAGCGTCTGCAGGTCGTAGAGGCGCTACGCGCTAGCGCTAACCGGCCGGAATGGATGGTTCTGACGGTACTGCCTGTGATTCCACCGGAATTGCGTCCGATGGTGCAGTTGGACGGTGGACGCTTTGCCACATCCGACCTCAATGACCTTTACCGTCGTGTCATTAACCGCAATAACCGCCTAAAGCGACTTCTGGAGCTCGGCGCACCGGACGTCATCGTGCGTAATGAGAAGCGCATGCTCCAGGAAGCGGTCGACAGCCTGATCGATAACAGCCAGCGTGGTAAGGCACTGAGTCGCCGCGGCCGGCGAGAGCTGAAGTCCCTGTCCGACATGCTGAAAGGCAAGAAGGGTCGCTTCCGCCGGAACTTGCTGGGTAAGCGCGTCGACTATTCCGGCCGTTCGGTGATCGTGGTTGGGCCCAACCTCAAGATGGGCGAGTGTGGGCTACCCAAGACAATGGCTCTGGAACTGTTCCGGCCGTTTGTAATCAGTAAGCTGATTAATTATGGTCATGCCAGTAACGTAAAGGGCGCGAAGCGCTTCATTGAGAGGCAGCCGCCGGAAGTCTGGGAGGTCCTGGAAGAGGTTATTAAGGACCGGCCGATCCTGCTGAACCGCGCACCTACTCTGCACCGTCTTGGTATTCAGGCTTTTATGCCCAAGCTGGTCGAGGGGAAGGCTATTCAGTTGCATCCGCTAGTGTGCGCCGCCTTCAATGCGGACTTCGATGGCGACCAAATGGCGGTGCACGTACCGCTTTCGCAGAAAGCAGTTGAAGAGGCCAAGCAGCAAATGATGGCCACGCGCAACCTGCTTAAGCCCGCCAATGGCGAGCCTATTGTTGGCCCTTCCAAGGATATGGTGCTCGGCGTTTACTATCTGACTCTCATCGAGGACGGGAAGAAGGGTGAAGGCCGCACGTTTGGCAGCCTTGACGAAGTCGAACTGGCTTATAACCTGGGATTCGTCGATATCCACGCCAAGATTAAGCTGTACACTGAAACATACTTCAAAGAGAACGGACGCCGGTATGCGGACAATGAGCCGCGCCGCCGTCTGATCGAAACATCGCCCGGCCGTGTGTTGTTCAATCGCACGCTTCCTGATGGCATGCGCTTTGTCAACGAAGTCTTGAACAAGGGTGCGGTGAACGAACTCATCAATCGCGTCTACCGCCGCTTTGGCGACGAGGCCACGATTGAAATGGCGGACAGTATTAAGGATCTGGGATTTCACTTTGCAACGATTTCCGGCGTTACTGTCGCCGTTAAC
>JAICPS010000207.1 GCA_025929715.1 Anaerolineae bacterium
CTGTCTAAGGTGACCGGCACTTCCAAAGTGCCGGTCACCTTTAAGGGAATTCAAAATGAAACCCTTCACGACTCTCACATCCGCCGTCGTACCACTGCCCTACAACGACGTCGATACCGACCAGATCATTCCTGCCAGCTACCTAAAGGTCACCACCAAGCAAGGGCTGAGCCAGGGCTTATTTGCCCGCTGGCGCTACGTCTCCGAGGGTAAACCCGACCCTGACTTTCCTTTAAATCAGCAAAAGTATCAGGGTGCGCAAATCTTACTTGCCGGCGACAACTTCGGTTGCGGCTCCTCTCGCGAACACGCGCCGTGGGCGCTGCTGGGCTACGGCTTCCGCGCCGTGATTAGCACCTCTTTCGCCGACATTTTCCGCAACAACGCGCTGAAGAACGGCCTATTGCCGGTCGCGCTCGCGCCGCAGGCCCACAAACAGCTCCTGGCTCAGGTCCAGGCCAATCCGGCCGCAACGGTCACCATCGACCTGCGATCTCAGACCATCACCCTCCCCGACGGCCAACAGACCGCCTTTCCGATCGATAGCTTTAGCAAGACGTGTCTACTGCAGGGAGTGGATCAGTTGGGCTATTTGTTGAAGCAGATGAGGAGGATTGAGGAGTATGAGGAAGTCAGAGAACTGAAGAACTAGAGGCTCGAGACATCGGCTTAGTCTCCAGTCTCTAGTCTTCAGTCCTCGGTCTCCATAGGACGACCATGCCGAACACCATCCACATCTACGACACCACGCTCCGCGACGGGGCGCAGCGGGAGGGGATTTCGCTTTCGCTCGACGACAAGCTGAAGATCGCCCGCCGCCTGGATGAGTTTGGCGTGCATTACATCGAGGGTGGTTGGCCCGGTTCGAATCCCAAGGACGAGGAGTTCTTTCGCGCGGCTCGGGAAACTGAGTGGCGGCAGGCGCGCATCACGGCGTTTGGCAGCACGCGGCGTAAAGGATGCGAGCCCGCAGACGACGCCAATATCTGCGCCTTGCTGCAAGCGGGCACGCCGGTTGTCACCGTCGTGGGCAAGAGCTGGGATTTGCACGTGCGCGACGTGTTAGAAACCGATCCCGAAGAAAACCTGGCCATGATCGCCGAGACCGTCGCCTACCTCAAAGAGCAAGGGAAAGAAGTCATTTACGACGCCGAGCATTTTTTCGACGGTCACAAGGCCAATCCCGACTACGCTCTGCTCAGCGTGCAAGTAGCTGCACAGGCTGGGGCGGACACCGTCGTGCTCTGTGACACCAACGGCGGCTCTCTGCCCTGGGAAGTTGACCGTATCGTGCGCCATGCGGCGCAGAACGTCGACGCGCCCCTGGGAATTCACACGCACGACGACGGCGGCTGCGGCGTAGCCAACACCCTCGCCGCGGTGCAGGCCGGCGCGGTGCACGTGCAGGGAACGATCAACGGCTATGGTGAGCGCGTGGGTAACGCCAACCTGTGCGTTGTTGTGCCCGACCTGCAGTTGAAAATGGGCAAAGCCTGCGTGCCGCCAGAGCAGTTACGGCGGCTGACTGAGTTGGCTCGCTACGTGGCCGAAGTTGCTAACCTGCCGCACGGCAGCCATCTACCCTTCGTCGGAGATAGCGCCTTCGCGCACAAAGGCGGTATCCACGTCGCCGCCATGCGCAAGAACGAGGCCAGCTACCAGCACCTCGATCCTGCCCTGGTGGGCAACCGCCGCCGTACCGTTATTTCCGAGTTGTCTGGACGCGGCAACGTGTTGGACAAGGCCGACGAATTTGGCATCGACGTGGACTCCGCCCAGGCGCGCGACGTCGTGCAGCGTGTCAAGGCATTGGAAGCCAGCGGTTTCGCCTTTGAAAGCGCTGAAGCGTCCCTCGATCTCATGCTGCGCCGCCTGCAACCCGGCTACCGTCCGCCGTTCGAGCTACTCGACTTCACCGTGCTCGTGCGTCACGCCGCCAACGGCGTAGCAGTAGCCGACGCCACGGTCAAAGTGCGGGTGGGCGACCGTGTTCTGCATACGGCTGCCGAGGGCAACGGGCCGGTCAACGCCCTCGACGGCGCCCTGCGCAAGGCGTTGCTCGACGCTTATCCACAACTGGCCCAGGTGCGCCTCAGCGACTACAAGGTGCGCATTCTGGACGGCGACAGCGCCACCGCCGCCGTCGTTCGCGTGCTCATCGACACCGAAGATGGGCGCCGTCGCTGGAGCACCGTCGGCGCCAGCGCCAACATCATCGAAGCAAGCTGGCATGCGCTGGCCGACAGCATGGAATTTGCGCTCCTCAACGGACGCAAGCCGGAGACTGGAGAACTGGAGAGTGGAGACGTGTCATTCTGAGCGGGTCCCATGCTGCATGGGGCGTCTTCGGAGCGAAGAATCTCGCGGACTAGAGAACCAATGAAAGCACACATCGTCGTACTGCCAGGAGATGGCATTGGAACCGAAGTTGTCGAAGCCGGTCTGGAGGTATTCCAGGCCGTCGCCGCAGCGTTCGGGCATACGTTCACCACAGAAGAGCATCTGCTGGGCGGCTGCGCCATTGATGTAACGGGAACAGCGCTACCGGACGAAACGCGTGAGGCTTGCCTGCAGGCCGACGCGGTCTTCTTAGGGGCTGTAGGTGGGCCGAAATGGGATGATCCTAATGCCGCCGTCCGTCCCGAGCAGGGGCTTCTGGGCATCCGCCAGGCGTTGGAGCTCTACGCCAATCTGCGCCCCGCGCGCCCGCATCCCGCGCTCGCCTCCTCCTCGCCGCTGCGCCCGGAGCGGCTGAAAGGCGTCGATTTGCTGGTCGTGCGCGAGCTGACCGGCGGGATTTATTTTGGTGAGCCGCGCGGACGACGCTGTGAAAATGGCGAGTGGCTGGCGCTGGATACCATGATTTATAAAGAGCACGAGATCCGGCGCGTGACGCACCTCGCCTTTCAGATGGCGCGCAGGCGGCGCAGCCGGGTGACTTCCGTGGACAAGGCCAACGTGCTGGAAAGCTCGCGCCTGTGGCGGCAGACGGTGAGCGAGGTGGCAGGCCACTATCCCGACGTGACGCTGGAGCACGTGCTGGTCGATGCTATGGCGATGTATCTGCTCAGCCGCCCCGCCAGCTTCGACGTGATCGTCACCACTAACCTGTTCGGCGACATTCTGACCGACGAAGCGTCAATGCTCACCGGTTCTCTGGGCAATCTGCCTTCGGCGTCGCTGGGCGAGGCGCGCAACAGCCACGGCCTTCCACGCGGCCTTTACGAACCGGTTCACGGTTCGGCGCCCGACATCGCCGGCAAGGGCATCGCCAACCCCATCGGCGCCATCCTTTCATTGGCCATGCTGCTGCGCCATTCGCTGGGATTAGAGCGAGAGGCCAACGCGGTGGAAGCCGCCGTCGAGCGCGCGCTGCTGGCCGGACACCGCACGGCCGACCTGGCTCGGAATGGCGAAACGCCCCTGACCACCGCGGGAATGACTGAGTTAGTCGTGGAAGTGCTCGTAGCTCAGGTTAATTAGAACAGAAAGTAGAAGAGGAGAGACAGATGACGGCAAACATCTTCTTTAACGGTTATAGCGGCAATAGACATCACCCCTTTGCCCTGGAAACGCTATCCCGCCACCGTCGTAATTCTTCGCCACTGTCCTCGGAATGCGTGTGGATAAACGGCGAGCTGGTGCCTTTTGAGGACGCCTCGCTGCACGTACTGAATCCTGGCCTATATTACGGCTCGGGCGTTTTTGAAGAGATTCGCTGCTATCTTACCGAGCGTGGTCCGGCCATCTTCCGCCTCGAAGCGCACCTGCAGCGTTTTCTGCAGGCTGTGCGCGTGCTAGGGGTGGTCGATCTGCGTTACAGCCTGGTCGATCTGCGCCGCGCCGCGCACGTTACCGTGCAGGTGAACAACCTCACTGCCTGCACCGTACGGCCGATTCTGTACTTCGCTGGGGACCGGGAACCCGAATCGGACAACGTCCAGCCCACCGTTGCCGTGGTCGCGGACGCGTGGGACGTCAGCTTAGATCCTGAAGAGTATGTGACCAGCAGCGCAGGCAAAAATCTGTTCCTGGTGCGTAATGGCGTCGTCTATACAGCGCCACAGGCCGGCGAATTGAACGATGTGGCGCGAAATACGACAATCACGCTCCTGCAAGATCTAGGCTACTCAGTCGTCGAAAAACGGCTCAGCCGCGACCAGCTCCACATGGTCGATGAAGCTTTTGTCTGCGGCACATCGGCCGAGATTGAGCCCATGCGCGAGATCGATTCTCGCCTGCTGAACGGCGGCGAGCCCGGCCCCATCACCCGCGCCGTGCAGCAGCTCTACTCCGACACCGTGCGCGGCCAAGGCCGCCGCTCCCGCGGTTGGCTGGAGTATGTAATGATGGAGCCGCTTTTCTAATATCTTCTCAAGCCCAATTGAATAACTTCGTCGTTGCCGTTCGTAGTGACGACTCAGTCGTTGCGCCGCTGGCAGAACGGCTATTGTACCTCTATACTATATTCCGGTAATTGCTTAAGCGTCCCCGGGCATAGGGCAGTTCTAATGCAACGACAGGGGAGTACTGGGAATCGTTAGAACCCGCACTTTTGGCCTATTGCTTCCGGAAAAACCATGAAGCAAACCGTCAAGTACTTAGCAGCTTTAATCGGCCTTCCCTGTGTCGCCTTCCTTGTATGCAGCCTTGGAGCGGACTTTTTTCTGAACCAGCCTTGGGGCGTCGATTGGCAAAAATATCCAGCTCCTAACGCGCAAGCTTTAGAAATCCTCACGGCGAATGAGTTTTTCGAGCTGTATGTGAGAACAACTGACGGGCGCATATTCAGTTGCCATAAATATGAAGGATGCGAACAAGTTCTTACGGATGAGATTGCCTTCTCTTCTGATCTCTGCGGTCGAACCAGGCGCTATGACCCACCGAATCCTCCAGGTATCATGGTCGATTCCGGCGATTTCGTTTTATGTGGAATTGACGTAACAGTTCAAGAAAGCTACGTTATAT
The DNA here is from genome assembly GCA_025929715.1 of Anaerolineae bacterium. GTDB lineage: Bacteria > Chloroflexota > Anaerolineae > Promineifilales > Promineifilaceae > JAAYYY01. The sequence goes on from JAICPS010000207.1 coordinate 4,969, forward strand.
TATCGGATGGGTCGATATGGAAGTGGAGTTATAGCTGGGGATGGGGTGATAGGCTACTCGCAGCGGTAGTGGTGTTTGCAGGTACCATTGGAACATTCGTCATTGTTTGCATTGTTCTTTACTGGTTGGTTCTTCGTAAGATTCGCAAATTCAAGCAACAAGCCTCCCTCAGTGGAGGTTGAGTATATCGCCGTTGAGCCTAGGCGGATGAAATGTCCCTAATTTGGGAACAATGCCGTCCGTTTTCACGCCATTCCAACGTTCTAACCGACTACTCTGCTTGAATTTCATAGAACATATGTGCTAATATTTTAGCATCAACCGTATACCGCACCGTCCTCGCGCTATCGCTGGCCGGGATTGTTGTCGCAGGACACCGGTCCCGGCTTTTTCGATCCCAGAAGGGAACGATGCAGCGACGGCGCCCATCATGCCCGCGCGACAGTCGTCGCCCATAGTTCTGGAGGAAACCAACAATGAAGAAAGGTTCATCGCCACAGAGTCGTGGCTGCGCCAACGCTCACTGTCAGCGGCGCGATATCCGCGCACGCGGCCGTTGTCAGGCCTGTTACGTATTCGTGCGGCGCCACGGGCGCGACGCGACCCCTGACGAGATGCGCTCCCAGCGCCGCCGTCAAGAACAGTCCTGCCAGAACTGTGGAGAGCGTCCGATCCGGGTGCGCGGTCGCTGCCAGCGTTGTTACCAGTTTTTCATGCGCACCGACCGCGAGCGCCCGGCCGCCCACGCTGTGCTACACGACGGGATGTGTGTCGTCTGCGGCCGGCGCCCACCGTATCGCCAGGGCCGCTGTCGCAGTTGCTACGGCTACCGCAGCTTGTACAGAAAAGATCGAACTGAAAAGGTGTGATCATAAGCACCTTGCGCACCTTGATCAGCCTCCAACAAGTCACCCTGGCCCTACAGAGCCCGAACCGCTGCCCATCATCGAAGCCAATCTGGAGCATAATCATGCCCACACCCTACTTTGCTATTCTAGACAATACGGTGATTGACGAACCACTTGCGCCCGGACTGCCTTACTGGATCTTCTCCACAGAGACGCTGCCCACGCAGCAAACGGCCCAACGCTTCGTAGAAGACGTGCTATACCAGTCAGAGCTCTGGGCCAACGCCGGTCGCGACGACGAATGGTTGACGCTTCGCCTGTTGGAACGCCGCAGCATGTGCTCGCGCTGCGGCCATCTTGTGGTGCGGATCGTAGGAGACGACGAAACGCCGATTCACGTCGTGTGGTTTATTGCGCGAACCTCGCACCCGAAAATAATGGGCCATCAGGCAGTGCTGCACCTTGGCATCTGGCACGAGGATTACCTCGACCACCGCTGTGAGGCGAACTTCTTCGGCAAAAGGCAGGGGCATTAGCCCCGGGTTACCGCACGTTCAAAAATCTGCCGCCAATGCACGCCGATGCACAGGGATTAAACCAGCAAATCGGCGTTTATTCGCGTTTATCGGCAGCTACATTCACTTTTTCTGGCAGCGCCATGCTTACGCGGTACGTCTCATACAACGTTCAGGTATCAGAAAATCGTTTACGAAATGCTTGATCTCTAGTCCCAGAAAGTAGTATACTACTTGTAGCTCCCCGCCCAGAGGTGGTACGGACAGCGCCCGCTGAACCGGCCACCTCATTTTTTTGCATAGCCAACCAGTATTGAAAAAGATTCTGAGCACCTTTATACTTTGCACAGAGCCACAATCTGGCGCCGACCATGGCAGACGTCAAAGATAACTTCCAGAAAACAACGCATCCGGGTGGGACAGGCCGGCGAGGTAATGGAGAAAAGTGAAATATGGCAAAGCCTGTAATCGTCATCGTTGACGATGAACCGCATGTACTGAACAGTGTCGAGCGTGATTTGCGACAGCATTACCGCGATTCATACCGCCTGATCAAGGCCGGAAGCGGGCGCGAGGCTCTGGAAGCGACGCAATCACTAAAACAGCGCAACGCGCAAATTGCCTTATTTCTGGTTGACCAGCGCATGCCGCAAATGACCGGGACCGAGTTCTTGCTAAAGGCGCTGCCGCTCTATCCCGACGCTGCCAGGGTGCTACTAACAGCTTACGCGGATACGGAAGCAGCTATTACCAGCATTAATGAGGTCGGCCTTGACTTCTACTTGATGAAACCATGGGATCCGCCCGAGCAGCATCTCTATCCTGTTCTAGACGAGCTACTTGACGATTGGTTGGCGAAGGCAACCATCCCTTATGACGGCATCCGCGTTGCAGGCGCCTTGTGGTCGGCCAAAAGCCATGACGTTAAAGATTTCCTGGCAAGCAACCGTATTCCTTACCAATGGCTGGACATCGAGCGTAACGACGAAGCGCGAGCGCTGGTCGAGACTGTCGAGAACGAGCGCAACCTGCTGCCTGTCGTCTTTTTTCCTGACGGCGAGGTGCTGATAGCTCCCGACAACCATCAGCTTGCGCGGCAGTGCGGGCTGCACACTGAAGCAAGCGAATCCTTCTACGACTTCATCATCATCGGCGCCGGCCCGGCCGGGCTGGGCGCCGCCGTGTACGGCGCTTCTGAAGGGCTGAAGACGTTGCTTATCGATAAGTATGCCGCCGGGGGGCAGGCCGGCACAAGCTCGCTTATCGAGAACTACCTTGGCTTCCCGCGCGGTATCAGCGGCGCCGATCTGGCGCGCCGGGCGATTGCGCAGGCACGGCGTTTAGGGGCCGAACTTCTGAC
>JAICPS010000710.1 GCA_025929715.1 Anaerolineae bacterium
CCGCGTGCAATTGGAACGCATCGATGCCTGGGTGCAGCGCGGCGTTGCGGAAGGAGCCACCCTATATCAATCAGATTGCACTTTGCCAGAGGGCGGCTGTTTTTATCCCCCCACCCTGCTGACCGGCGTTTCCACCGCTTCCAGCGTCGTCCAGGAAGAGATCTTTGGCCCTGTCCTTGTGGGCATGACCTTCCGCACGCCAGACGAAGCAGTAGCTCTGGCCAATAATACCCGTTACGGCCTGGCAGCCAGCCTGTGGTCCGACAACATCAATCTGGCGCTGGATGTGGCCACCAAAATCAAGGCCGGCACCGTCTGGATCAACTCCACCAACCTCTTTGACGCTGCCTCCGGCTTCGGCGGTTACCGCGAAAGCGGCTTTGGTCGCGAAGGCGGCAAGGAGGGTCTCTATGAGTACGTGCGACCGGCCTGGCAGGCGCGCTACGAAGGTCCCGCGGTGGCGCAACCCAACGAAAAGTGGGGCGCACACGTGCCGGGACGGCCCCGCAGCCTGCCGCGCAGCAACGGCCGCGAAAACGGCCTGGCGGTCGATCGTACGGCGAAGCTGTATATTGGCGGCAAACAGGTGCGGCCCGACGGCAACTATGCCTACCCTGTGCTCAATCCCAAAGGCCAGCTGGTCGACTACGCCGGTGACGGCAACCGCAAGGATATTCGCGATGCCGTCGAAGCCGCCCACAAGGCCAAGGGGTGGGCCGACAGAACGCCCCACAATCGGGCGCAAATCCTCTACTACATCGCCGAAAACCTGGACGTTCGCGCGAGCGAGTTTGCCGGGCGCTTGCGCGCCATGAGCGGCCAGAGTCTGAAGTCGGCGCGCGCCGAGGTCGATCTGGCGATCAGCCGCCTCTTCTCCTACGCTTCCTACGCCGATAAATACGGCGGCGCCCTGCAAGAAACCACCCTCTACGGCCTGGTCGTGGGCCTCACAGAACCCGTTGGCGTCGTCGGCATTGCCTGTCCACAGGAATACCCGCTGCTCGGCTTTGTCTCTCTGCTTGGCCCGGCAATCGCCCGCGGCAATACGGTGGTTGTCATTCCTTCACAAACAGCCCCCCTGGCAGCCACCGATTTCTACCAGATCCTCGAGACCTCCGACCTCCCGGGCGGCGTCGTCAACATCGTCACCGGTAACCCCGACCACCTGACGCGCACGCTGGTGGAGCACGACGACGTCGATGCCATGTGGTACTTCGGCGATGCTCAGGGCAGCATGGAAGTCGAATATCGCTCGGCAAGCAACATGAAGCGCACCTGGGTTAACCACGGCAAGGAGCGTGACTGGAGTGATCCTGTGCAGGGCGAAGGCGAAGAATTTCTGCGCCACGCCACGCAGGTCAAAAACGTGTGGGCGCCCATGGGCGAGTAGCTCAATGCACGCCGACACCGTCCTTTACAACGCAAAAATCCACACCCTGGACAACCGTGAGCACGTCGTATCGTCAATTGCCCTACGTGACGGAAAAGTGCTGGCGCTTTCCCACGATGATAGCCTGCGCGATAGCCTGAGACCCGGCGGCGAGGCCATCGATCTTGCCGGGCGCCTGGCTCTGCCGGGACTCGTCGACGCCCACGTGCACCTTTCCTGGTACGCCGAATATTTGGATAACGTGGATGTGCGCCACACCAGGTCCGCGCAGGAGGCCGTCGAGCTGGTCGCTGAACGCGCCGGTCGCGTCGCGCCCGGGACCTGGATCCGCGGCCATGGTTGGTCTCAGGAAAAGTGGCCGGGACGCGCCTTCCCCACCGCAGCACAGCTGGACGCGTTGGTTCCCGACCATCCGGTCTTTCTCACCTCCCAATCAGCGCACGCGGCCTGGGCGAACTCACTTGCGCTGCGCGCGGCCGGAATTACGGCAGCCACAGCGGACCCATCCGGCGGCTCAATTGGCCGCGACTTGTCCGGAAAGCCCACCGGCGTGCTTTTCGAGACGGCCATATCCCTGGTAGACGACATCATTCCTCCGCCGACCGAACAGGAGCTTGCAGACCGGGTGCAGTCTGCAATCGCGCGCGCTCACCGCGGGGGGCTCACGGGCATCCATGATTTCGACGGCGCCCTCGCCTTCCGCGCTTACCAGTTGTTAC
>JAICPS010000590.1 GCA_025929715.1 Anaerolineae bacterium
CAGTTGGCGGGATTCGTATTTTTACTGTGCCCCAACGAGATCCTGGGTATCGAGGCCGATAAAAATCGCATCCAGCTCTCCTTCACCGTAAGTAACCTTGACGCTGCGATTGAAATGACTGAAGCCAACGGCGGCGCTCAGATCCAACCGATCAGCGAACAGCCGGGGCGGAGGCTATGCGGTATTGTGGATCCGGATGGTAATACGATTGAGTTGGAGGAGCTGACGGGAGTGAGCGCCTAGATAGCGGTGGCTGAAAAAAGCACCAACACGGCGATTGTGGGCGCCAGCGCGGCGGGTCTGGCGGTTGCCCGTTGCTTGCAGGACAGTGGAGTGCCATTCATCCTTCTGGAGAAGAACGAACATGTCGCCGGTGCATGGCGCAATCACTATGAGAGGCTACACCTGCATACCAGCAAAGGTCTGTCAGCGCTGCCCGACCGGCCTTTTCCCGAGTACGTTCCCAAATATCCTTCACGGGAACAGGTGGTCGCGTACCTGGAGTCCTATGCGCGCGAGTTTGGGCTTGATCCGCAGTTTGGACAGGAGGTTACCAGCGTGCGCGGCGATCAGGAGGGCTGGCAGGTGTTCACACGCGATGACCATTACCGCGCCTCCAACGTGGTTATCGCCACGGGATACGCGCGTAGGCCGCATGAACCAGCGTGGGAGGGGATGGCAGCGTATGAAGGGGAGATCCTGCACAGTTCGCGGTATCAAAGCGGAGAGCGCTTCGTGGGGCAGAGGGTGCTGGTCGTGGGTTGCGGCAATTCAGGCGCGGAGATCGCGCTGGATTTGTGGGAGCACGGCGCCCAGCCAACCACTTCGGTACGCGGGCCGGTTCACGTCGTGCCGCGCGACCTGCTGGGACTGCCTATTCTGGCCTGGAGTATTTTCCTCAGCAAACTACCCACTCGACTGGCGGATCTGATTTCTGCGCCACTTGTGCGTGCGAGTATCGGCGATCTCAGTCGATATGGTTTGCGCAAGCCGCCGTACGGTCCTATGGCGCAGATTTTGCAGCGAGGGCAAATTCCACTGATCGACGTCGGCACCGTGCAGGCCATCAAAGAGGGGAAAATCGGCGTCCGGCCAGGCATAGCGCGTTTCACAGTGAACGGTGTGGTCTTCGCCGATGGCGCGACTGGTGACCGCGAACAGCAATTCGACGCCGTCGTTCTGGCAACAGGGTACCGTCCGGCGCTTGCCGATTTTCTGGAGGCGGCGGGTGAAGTGACCGACGCGTCGGGTGTTCCACGCGTAAGCGGTCGCGAGAGCAGTCTACCCGGCCTCTACTTTTGCGGCTTTTACGTGTCACCGGCCGGCATGCTGCACGAAATTGCCTCGGAGGCGCGGCGCATCGCCCGCGACATCCGGATAAAGCGCAGCTCGTAAAAATAACTCCGGCAAACTCACGCCAGATATTGCACGAACCAATCGCGCGCCAGTTCGGCGACCTGCTCGAGGGTTCCCGGCTCTTCGAACAGATGCGTTGCGCGTGGCACGATTTCGATCTTGGCCACTTCAGCGTCGCTCATCTGTGCCTGAGCTTCCTCGTTCATGCCAATGACCGGTCTGTCGCGTTCGCCTACGATGAGGAGGGTCGGTTGGGTAACGTTGGGCAGGGCGTTGCCTACCAGATCGGGGCGGCCGCCGCGAGACACGACGGCATCGACTGCTTCGGAACGCTCTGCAGCGGCGATAAGGGCCGCCGCGGCGCCCGTGCTGGAACCAAAGTAGCCGATGTTCATATCCGCCATCTCTGGCTGATCCAGTACCCAGTCGGTGGCGGCGACCAACCGCTCGCTCAGTAAGTCGATGTCGAAGCGCAATTCCCGCGTGACGATGTCTATTCTTTCTTCCTCCGGTGTGAGCAGGTCGAATAGCAGCGTGGACAGCCCCCCCTCTTGGAGCTGGTCGGCAACAAACCGGTTGCGCGGACTGAAGCGGCTGCTGCCACTGCCGTGTGCGAACAGGACCAGGCCTCTGTTCCCTTCCGTAAGTGCCAGATTGCCGTGCAGTGTGTAATCAGGAGTGGTGATTTGGACTTCCTTATCCTTCGTTTTAGCCACTGTCACCGCTAAGATCTCCTCCTTCCCTTTAGGGGATAGGACGGATGACGTGCACGTCGACCGCTTCGCTACGTCCCTTCAACTGCAGCCGGCGCGCCTCCAGGGAGCTAACGTCCAGGTTTGCCGCCCTGGCGGCGACGTCACTGACGATGATTTCGCCGGGTCCTGCCTGAGAGGCCAATCGCGCCGTCGTATTGACGTCATCACCCAGTGCGGAGATAGTCATCACACCCGCGCTAGAGCCCACCGCCCCCACATAGGCCCTGCCGGTGTGCACGCCGACGCCGACCGGCGCCCATGGCGTTTGGCCATCGCTATGACCCACTTCACGAAGGACTTTCTGTGCCGCATCAACGGCCACACGGGCATGATCTGTCCCGGCGATGCCTGGCACGAAAAGCCCGGTCACTGCATCGCCAATCAGCTTTTCGATGAGCGCGTTGGAGTGTACCAGGACGTCGGCCGTGGCCTTGTAGAAGCGATTAATGAGACGGCTGAATTCGATTGGTGAACTATTTTCGGCGAGCTGTGTCGAGCCGCGGACGTCGGCGAATAACATGGAAAGTTCTACTTCAGCGCCGCCCTGATGTTCTTTGGCGAACTGCTCACACAGATCGCATATCAGAGGATTGAGTGTTGACGGCCGTATGTTCATCAAAAGACGGCTTATCGAGCCCCCAATACCGGCAAAGGGCGCATGGCAAAGATGGCAACGGGGATCGTGTGGCAGGCTGCGAAATACGCGGCGCATTGTCTGGTAACTATAAGGACGGCGGTCCCTAAAACCGGGAATTTCTCCAGTCGTCAGATAACTCCGCCAGACTTCTTCCACAAAATCGTCATGATCGGGATG
>JAICPS010000036.1 GCA_025929715.1 Anaerolineae bacterium
ATCGCCGAACGGACCCTGGACCCAGGTATGGGTCCCGTTTTTCCATTCACAAGACGAAGTGATTTACCCACCAGGTGGAGAAATTGAAGAGATATGGGAAGAAACCGGCTTCCTGGAAAAGACGCTGGAGCAGGGCTTTAGATACTACAAGGTTGAATTCCGGGCGAACCTGCCTGAAGGGGACGGAGTCGGCTTCAAAATGACCGGCATCTACTTCGACACGGAAGGTGAAGGGCAGCCGCCGCCCCCGGAGCCGCTTCATGACGTGTACCTTCCCGTATTCGGCAATAGCGAAAGATAGAAATCGTCTGCGACCCTATGGCGCCATCGAACCACACCACACCGAACTGACGATCACGCCGGGCTTTTGAGTTTCTGAAATGTGTACAGGATGCGTAGAGGATGTGGAATGGATCACGGGCAGCGTAGTCGTTTTCTAAAGGTATCACGAGGACCAGCTGTTTTTGTTCTCCTGCTAGCCACTTGTTTAATCACACTTAGCGTCGCCGAAGGAACTGAAAATCGATTTGCTCCGCGCTCTCAGGATGGCGGCGTGGACGAACAAGTGAACAGCGGTGACGCGCCCTGGCCCATGGCTGGAGCGAATCCACAACGAACGAGCTGGGTGCCCGACGGCCCCACAGGTGAGCTTGCAGCCGAATGGGCTAAACCAATCGAACCGTACATCCCTCAAAAGGTTCAGATCATCGGCGCCGAAGGCAAAGTGTTTGTCTCAACTGCCAAAGGGTTGTATGCGCTGAATGCCAACACCGGCGCGCAGGTATGGGTCTATCCTACCGATATGCCGTTAGGGCACTCCCCGACCTATGCCGGTGGCGTTCTTTACGTCGGTGGCTTCGATCGTAAGCTCCACGCCATCAATGCCGGCAACGGAACCGGGTTGTGGCAGTTTTCAGCCGGCGGAGGATTTCACACGAATCCGCTTGTCGTCAATGGCAAAGTATACGCCGGTAATCGGGACGGCTATTTTTACGCTATCAACGCCCAGGGTAGCCCGCAGGCAGGTGAGTTGGCCTGGAAGTTCCAGACGGGTGGTCCGATTCTGTTTTCGGCCGCCTATCAAGACGGAGTCATTTATTTCACGTCTAACGACTCCTACGCCTACGCGCTCGATGCTGAAACCGGCGCCTTAATTTGGAAAACCAAGCTAAACGTTCGCGATTTCCATTCCTGGTGGCCGGTCGTCTACCGTGATACGTTGATCATTGTCGCCAAGACCAACTTTAGAGGTATCGCACCTGGCGACTGCCTTGGTGAAGGCTGCACCCCTACTCTTAAGGACGACGTTTTTCTTAACTACGATACCGTCGCCGACGGTACACTGATAGCGCCGCTCGGGCAGCAACCAGGCGATTGGGTAACGGGAACTCCCACACTCGACCTAAGTAAGAACAATTCGGCAGTAGGAAATCTGGCGGCGACGGAGTACCTGGAGGCCCGCCAGGGTTGGCCGGATGTTCATCCCAGGGTCTTTATACTCGACCGGGCTACCGGAGACGAATTAACATGGGATTTCGACGGCGATGGCAAGGTGGACTATGCTCCGATCAATCCTATCGGCGCCCATGGAAACGGGTATCCGGCTGTCGTGGGTTATGATGACGTCCCCTACTTTTTCAACCAATATCGCTATAGCGGTGCGATTGCGGGTGGCGGGCCGACCGGGTGGCAATTAGGCGGCCCAATTGTGAGCCTGACTGCTGCTCCACATCCCGGCCAGTCGAATGATTTTCCGATAGACGAACCGGTCGGTCTATCGGCAGGCGGATCGCAGCTTTACTGGAATCTTTGTTGTGACCGGTTCGTTGGCGGCGTGGATATTTCAATTCCATTGAGCGATTTGCAAACTTATGATGGCAGCCGGCAGTGGCGTTACGTCAGCGGAAGCGGCGCCCCGCCACCGCATGGTCACAACTCAATGCCCGAAGGTTATCACGTCGAATCAGTGCAATATCGGTGGAATCCCGAGGACGCCAACTATGTTTGGGCGCATGCCGATAACGTGGGTCCCACCGTGTACAACGGACGTTTATATTTACATCGGAGCAATGCTGTAATCGCGCTCGGTCCTGGCGCTGAGGGACAAACGTTGCCGACGGCGCCCACGGTTCCTAGCAGTACACCCGCGTCCCGACCGGATGTTATCCTGCGAAGCCTGTTGGCACAGGAAGTAGGTAAGATGATCGACGCCGGGCACTTGCGCCCTGGCTATTGGTCCGCGGGCCGCATCGATCTACGTGCGTCCCAACTCGCCGCCGATCCAACTGATTACTTTCACAACCCTGCTCAAACAATCTACGTTCTTGTGCGCGCTCTCCCCCATCTAGATCCTGCACTTAGACAAGTGCTGACAGATTATTTGCAAGATGAGTTTGAGAGTTATCCGCCGTATCTCTACTCGCATGTCGGCTGGCAGGACGGTGCGGCCAGAGAGCCGTTCGCTACCCCTCCAGAGGTTTTGCCCGAAATGCAAGACTATCCAGCTCGTTCAACGCCTTATGGATCGTTTTCAGGCTGGAAATTCAATCCATTTAATTTCTACGCTCTTTGGAAATATGCTGATGCTGGAATTGGCGATCCCGTCGAAATCTTCAACAACATAGATAAGACGGGTAGTCGTCGTCTGCTAAAGCCTGGTGAGCCGGACTATCCAAGTGACAGCTATTTGATGGCCAACCCGCACGTACACAACGCATATATTGCCGGCTACATCGGTTGGCTTGCTCTGGAGGAAATGGCGGGTTTGCCGCAGTCTCAGGATCGGCAAGCCGAGCTCGAACGTTTGCTCGCGCTACGATCCAGCACATTTACGTGGGATCTTACACCGAATTCTGGCAATCCTATCGTCGATCGTTTCTACTACGGTTACCTGATCTCCTGGAACTTTATGTACCTCGTACCAGAACTTGCAGGGTATCTATCGGTACACGCGCCGGACGCAGTGTGGCAGGCCGTGGATGTCTACCAAGGTATGACGCCCTACTGGTTTGTCTCCAGGGGCGATGAAACCGTACAGGGCGAAACCGACTACAATTCGCTCTACCACTACCACAGCCTATTCCAGGCCAAGGCGATGATCCTAAGAGAGCCATATGGTGAGCTTGAGAAGCACCTTGATGTGCCGGCGTTTGCCGTGGGTGATCTGTTTTATATCGACAATCTAGTTGCCACACTGGAAGCGCCTAATGTGGCGACATTCTCTCATCACCTTTATCTGCCACTTATTGGAAAAGTGGCAAATCAGCAGTGGACATTGAGCGCGCCAACGGCGGCTGTTCCCGCGGAACAGTCGACAACCCCTGCCATGCCAGATGTTCGTTCGTCAACTCGGTCGGCGACGCTTAATGATTACCCAGAGACCATAAATTCGTTCGCAGTCAACGTTCCGTTGTGGTCGTCAATTGTGTTACTGGGCTTACTCATTGTGGGAGTTCTCTCAACGTTAGGACTACGGCACAAACTGTAGTAAATATTGAAAGTATTTTTCTGGATAATATAGCCATGACAATCGGCGACTTGTTACCGTCCCGGTCCGCCAGTGTGCTGGCGGTTCACTCAATTGAACGCAAATTGGTTCGCGGATCGGTGATCCTGGCAGTCCTCCTGCTTCCGGCGATCCTGGGTTACGTGGCGTCGGTAGAGCTGCTGATGATTTTGGTGCTTCTATTTGGAGGTGTCGGTGGGGCCTTCGCCTTGTTGCGCTGGCCGCCCTTAGGTCTTGTAATCCTCGCCGTTGTCGGCATGGCCTTTCCAACTGTTGGTCCAAGCGGACTAAACCTCAGCATGGTGATGGTTGCGCTTCTCCTGACCTTGTGGCTCGCTGATATGATCGTGCGCCAAAAAGTGGTCTGGCTGGTTGCTGCCCGTGCGAACTGGCCGCTCTTTGGGCTGATAGCGGTTGCAATCATTTCATTTGTTGCCGGCCAACTCCGGCTGTTCTCATTCGCCGAACACGCCCCACTCGGCGCCCAGGCTGGGGGCCTTGTTATCGTGTTGCTATCTGCCGGAGCATTCTTACTTGTTGCCAACTTGGTTCAAGATTTGCGCTGGTTAAAAGTCATCACGTGGGCTTTTATCGGTTACTCACTCCTACAGCTAGTAGTACGAATCATACCGCCGTCAAGAGCAGTGATAGGGATGCTGGTGAGCGGAGACTTTGGCAGCGTCTTCTGGGCTTGGCTGATGGCCCTGGCGTTTAGTCAGGCAGCATTTAACGGCGACTTACGTCCCCGCTGGCGGCTGGCGCTGGGTGGCATCGTTGTCGCAACACTATATGTCGGGCTTGGTCTCTCCTTTAAGACGAAAGGGCTCTGGCTCCCTCCGCTGGTTGCTATCGCAGCCATCCTCACCTTCCGATCCTGGAAAGTCGGATTGCTGCTGGCTGTAATCGGCGTGCCGGTCGCTATATACGGTTCATCGCTGATCCTTGAGAGCGAGACATATAGCGCATCCACGCGGCTTGATGCCTTCATCATTGTGGCGGACATGGTCAGGAACAATCCCCTATTTGGGCTGGGCTTTGCTAATTACTATTGGAATACGCCTTTGTATGCTATTCGGGGCTGGAACGTGCAGTTTAGCACACACAACAATTATCTCGATCTAGTCGCGCAGATGGGTATCCTGGGTCTGCTGACTTTTCTTTGGTTTTTCTGGGAAATGGGCCGTCTTGGCTGGTGGTTGCGCGAGCGCGTATCGGACGGATTTAGCCGAGCATACGTCTACGGCAGCCTGGGCGGCTTAGTCGCGACCCTGTTCACCGGTGCACTGGGAGACTGGATATTGCCCTTTTTCTACAATATCGGCATGTCGGGATTTCGCTCGTCGGTTTTGGCATGGCTGTTCCTGGGCGGCCTTGTAAGTCTGAAGCGGATGGCATCGGCCAATAAGCCGGAATAAACTTCGTGATGAGCACTAAACTAATGCTGGCGTATCGGTTCGAGACGGCGAGCAATCGCTTTCCGCGGATACCAACACTGCTGTTCGTGGCATTGGCCGCTTTGCTGTTGGGCGCACCAGCCGTAGCGCATGCCTTTCCGGTCCCAAATCTGCCTGAAGACAATCTCATTGTTAACCCCTGGTTCCGTGATGCAGATAATCCGAACGCCGCGGGCCTTGACGGCTGGACGCGCGTATTGACTGACGGGATTGGCTGGGTTCTGAGTCAAAAGGTATCGAATCCGGCGCCGGATACAATCGTCTCGGGTCGTTGCGGAAATGATACAACGTCTTGCGGCACTGCTGCCAGGTGGGCCAAGATAGTGAGCGGCGAGCACCGGGGTACGACGTTTACAAACATCGACGTATATCTGTACCAGGTGGTCGAAACGGATGCGTCGCACCGTCGTCTTAAGTTTTTCACGCATTGGGTTAGCCATCGCGTTGCGGAGGCCGACGTCTCTATCTATGGCAGCCAGACGGCCGACGGACCCTGGACGCTGGTATGGGTTCCGTTTTTCCATACACAAGACGAATTGGTCATACCGTCCAGTGGACGTGTGGTCGATTTGTGGGAGGAAACCGGCTTCCTGGAAACCACGCTCGACGAGGGGTACCGCTTTTACAAAGTCGAGCTCCGGGCGCGCCTACCTGAAGGGGGCAACGTCGGTTTCAAAGTAACCGGCGTCTACTTTGCTACAGAATTCACCGAAGAGACAGCCGATTCGACCGATATACCTAGTGAAACGGCAACGCCAGTTTCGGGGCCATCAGAGTCGGCGAGCGTCACGCCGCTGCCGCGCACCTCTCCGGAATCGACCTCACTACCTTCCGGTGGTACCGAAGCAGGTGGTGCGGAAAGCACCCCTATGGTGGGCAGTGGTGACGCAAATACGGATCGGGAGAGTCGGCGACCTCCCGTTACGACGCTCAAGGCCGTTGCAGTTTCACCCGCGGAGATTCAGATTACATGGTCTGCTAACGAAAACAATTCTCGCGGCTTCTATGTCGAGCGCAGCCTGAACGGATTAGGGGATTGGGCCCGCCTTGCACGGGTTGGCCCGCAGGAAACTGCGTACACCGACCTTGAGCTGGAGCCCGATACGCTCGCCTACTATCGCCTACGAATCTCCAGCAACGCAACATCGAATGTGGCCTCGGCAACAACCCTTCAGTTGTCGTCGCCATCGCCTTTCGCCTCAGCCACAGCGGCGGCCCAGCTAGCCGCAGAACCAGGGAGCGCTAGTGATGAGACTGACATGACTGCAGTAGACACGCCGGTATCTACGAGGCAGGACTCCTTCATGAACCCGTCGCCGCTATTCCTGCTACTGGCGGCCGTTCCCGCCATCGCCGTGTTTGTCCTTATTGCCTTGCGTCTAAAGCGCCCTAACGACATACAGCCATAGAAAAACTCTCAGGTCGTATCCGCTGAGATTTCTTGTGCCGTCAATGGCCGATTAGAAGGGGAAGATGGATGAAGGTGGGATCGACCATCGGATGTCCCCATGAGACGGCGAGGGTTGGCCGAGCGGAAGGATCGTGAAATTCAGAAGTCCGAAAATACTTGCCACTGTTCTTCGCTCCATCAGCGGAATATACAACCAGTCGTAAAGGCTGACCTGTCGCGTACGCTTCGGCTACCGCATAGCTTATATCCCAACGCCGTGCGACGTGTTCCTCAGGCCGTTCGTCGACTGGGGGCAAGGGGTGAACCCAGGCACGGCTGACATTCTCAATGGCTGATGGTGCGCTGTTCCAGGTTATGGTCTGTTCGCTCCAATCGTCGGATATCGTCAATACTTGAATGAGGGAATGTTGTGGCTGACTTGGAAGTGAGTCATCCTGACCTGCATTCCCGAATTGATGCAAAGTAAGCGTGGCCGAGATAATTAACTGTCCTGGCGGAATATCGGCCAAGGGGAATGTCACGTAATACTTGGAAAAGCACGGCCAATCGGCTAGATTCCACTGGTTTTGCACGTTGGCTCCACTTGTACCGCCGCGATTATAATTGCCCCATAATGGCCAACTGCTGCCGTCTGCCTCAATATCGCCGCCACAGACCATACCGCCGCCAGCGTGGCTATCGACAACCGTATTGCCACCCACCCCATGTTTAATGATTGTCGTTCCATCACGGATGGCCGGCGGCGCGTGGTATGAAGGCAAGCCGAAAGCCAATTCGCCCCACGTCGAAGAGTCTGCGGGACTCATCGCTTCAGGCCACGTATGCGTACCAGTCGCCGTCGCCACTGCGTCATCGCGATCGTGCGTCACCAGTCCCAAGCGCCACGTTGTACCTTGTGTTGGCGGTCCACTCAGACCAATCATACTAAAAGGAATGTAGAATGTGACGTGCCAACCCCTGTCGTCCTGAAAATCGTTTGGACCGTTCATTTGTGTGCCGACCTCGGTCTCGAACCCATTGCTTGGGAGAGGAGTCCAGGCGGCGCCGTCTAGCCGGTAGGCGCTCTGATAGGCACCGCGTGGCTGCCAAATCATGCTCAACTGTGCCACAAACTGAAACGTCGTCGATGAGAGGTTAGTCTGCGGCGCATCGTTCACCTGCAAATAGAGAGTCGCCGCATCCCAATTCGTGAAGTCGCCTGGTATAGGGTTGTTCGTATACCAAAGCAGACGATCGTAAATGTGAAACGTCACCAAGAGATACGCGTTGTTATATATCATACGGACGTCGGTAAAGTTTTCATTGAAACCTAACTCTCCAAACCAGAAAATGGCTCTCTCGGTGACCGGAACATCTTCTTTATCAGCGTTATTATAAGGGACATTCACTCGAACGTCAGTGTTGCCCGCTACGCCCTTAGCATGAGCATTGGAATGTGACAAAGGCCAGCTTTTGTTCGAGGACCAGGAAGCTGGTAACAAGAAACTGCAGCCTATGCTAAATAGGAAAACGCCTCGGAAAGCGGCAGCTTTCAATCGTCTTGCGCGTTGGGACACGGTACTTTTCTGCATTAAGGTACCTCCTTAAATCGATGGTAATATGGATGAGCGGCATCGCACCGCCAATAGCTCGGTTTACCTATTCACCCTGCAGTTCATTATTTGCTTGTAAGAGTGTACGTAAGTTAGACTATCTACAGTGGTATTGCGTGGCAGTCTTTGGCGCGCCGTTACGCTGCAATTCCCATCACTGGCCGTGAGTTCGATATGAGTAATGTAACAATGGATATTAAAGCTTTCGTTACACCGCTACTGAAATGGTGGTGGCTAATTGTACTGGCAACATTGATCGCTGCCAGCGGTAGCTATTATGCTCTCATAAACCAGCCCGACGTCTATCAATCGCGCGCCACTCTTCTAATTGGAAGAGCAATCGACGATCCGAATCCGACGGGCACGCAGTTTACCCTCGGTGAACAGTTAGCCCAGTCCTACGCAGATATTGCTCGGCGTGAACCTGTGCGTCGATCGGTGATGACTCAACTTAGTCTAACAGCGCTTCCAGAACACTATATTGCCGCCATTCCCAGAACTCAGCTGCTTGAGATCAGCGTCAATGACACCAGTCCTGAACGGGCCCAGGCCGTTGCAAATGCATTCGCGCAGCAATTGGTCCAGCTCAGCCCTAGTAGCACCGATCCTGAAGAGCAGGAACGCCAGATCTTTGTCGACCAACAACTAGATGACCTGCAACAACAAATCGAAGAGACGGAAGCGGAAATTGACGCCAAGCAGGAGGAACTAGGGGCCGTTTTTAGCGCCCAAGAAATCAGCGAGTTACAGACTGAACTCAGCGCCCTCCAGGCAAAGCTGAATACTCTACAGAGCAACTTCGCTGCTCTCTTAGAAAGTTCGCAGCAAGTGGCGCTGAATACCGTCTCCATCATCGAACCGGCTTCGCTGCCACGAGCACCGGTTAACCCGCAAATGGAACTCACCATTTTGGCGGCGTCCGCTATTGGGTTCCTTTTGGCCGTCGTGGGCGCTTACCTGTTGGATTATCTGGACGATAGCATCAGAACACCCACGCAAATTCAGCGGCACACGGATTTGCCAACGTTAACCAGCGTTGCTTCCATGAAGTTGCAGGGCAGCGACGGCAAGCTCGTCGCACATCATAATCCTCGTTCCCCGGACGCTGAGGCGTTTCGTGTGTTGAGGACGGGCATCAACTATTCCAGTAAAGCAAGCGCGTCCCAGACACTGCTTGTAACCAGTCCAAACCTGGGCGATGGTAAAAGCGTTACGGCGGGAAACCTCGCGGTTGTGGCGGCACAATCCGGTCATCGTGTGTTATTGATCGATCTGGATTTACACCGTCCGGCTCAACACAACCTTTTTGGCCTAAGCAACCGGCACGGAATCACGACGCTGTGGAAGCAAGGGAATGACATTCCATCCGCCCATCAACTGGGCCAGGATATCGTGAATGTCATTCAGGGCACCAGCGTGGACAACCTCTTCGTATTAACGTGCGGTCCGACCATGATGGATCCTTCCGAATTCCTTGCCTCTGAAAAATTACAGGCAATCTTGCGTCTCGTCCTGGTCAAGTTCGACTACGTAATTGTCGACAGCCCACCGGTTCTCGTCGTCACCGATCCGCTCGTGCTAAGTTCCATGGTAGACAGCGTCCTGTTGGTTATACGTGCTGGCAAGACGTCTCGTAGCGAGCTGAAGCAGACGGTGGAACGATTGAATAGGGTCGGAGGGCACTTGCTGGGCGTGGTCCTCAATCGCGCGGCTGACGTTGACGCCAGTTATTACTACAGCGAAAAGTACTATCAGGGTGAGCCGGCAAGTAGCAAGAGTCCGGGCAGGATACAGGCTTTGCTCAACCGTTCGAGGAACGGCCTGCACGAGAAACGAGACATAGCGCCCACCAAATAGCCAGTTTAGGACGGCAAAACGAGGAGCTAACCGGGGAAGCAGCGGCGGCGCTCGGATACGAGCTTGACAACGTTCGACAAATGCTACTTATTATGCAGCCGGTTAATTTGAGATACAGGCTTTTGCAGTGAATGGCGCCAGTACGTTGAGCACCGATGTGAAGAAGTATCTCGCGTACTTCTTCGAAACGAAGGGCTTTACATCCGGTACTGTTCGCCGGGACATTAGCGCCACAGCACTTGAGGCCGCCAGAACAATTCGAGGCAGTGAGCGCGATCCCGCAATTATGATCCATGGAATCATGCCACGATCTGGCACAGTCTATGTCGGCGAGCTGCTCCGGCTTCATCCAGATTTGTACGCATATCCTCATCAGCTCTGGGAGTTTCCCGCCCTGCAGTTGACGGGCGGTGTACTGAAACTCCAGCAGGAATTTCTTCACGCCTACAAGCTCAACATGGACAAGCTTAGTGAGGAAGAATTCCTCCCACTGATGGGCGCTTCGCTGCTCGCCTATTTATACGCAGTCGCGCCGGAAGATCAACGGATCTTGATCAAGACGCCAAGCGTTCAATATCTGAGTCATTTCTTTTCAATGTTCCCGTTTGAGGCACTTCTGATCCTGGTGCGCGATGGCCGTGATCTGGTGCATTCGACACTACGTACGTGGCCGCAATTGAACTTTATCCAAGTGTGCCTTCGCTGGAATCGCAGCGCTCGGGTCATTATTGACAACCTCGAACATTTGAAGAGCACCGGGAATAGCTGGTGGTTGGCCAGATATGAGGATGCCTTGTTCGAGCCAGAGCTGTTTGTTAGAGAAGCATGCCAACACTTTGGGCTTGACGAGAGCCGCTATCCATATGCGCGAATCGAGGCTATCCGCGTGATAGGATCTTCCAAACTAGAAGAAAAGCACCGGCTGTCCTGGCGCCATATTAAGAAGCCAGTTAACTTTCGGCCGGTTGGTTACTGGGGGCAGTGGTCCCGAGCACGGAAGTCGATCTTTAAGGTGTTGGCAGGCCGGTCTCTCGTGGAGTTAGGGTATTGTGAGGACTTGAAGTGGTGACACAGCAAAAAGAGAACGAGCAATTGAAAGGCTGGTTGAGGAACCGGAAATTGTGGATTGTTCTGGTACTCGCCGTAATCCTGAGACTCGCCGCGGCACTGTACCTCGGCGATCAGGTCGTGGTGCTACCGGGAACCGCAGATCAATTATCTTATCACACCCTCGCGGTGCGGCTGATCGAAGGACATGGCTTTAGCTTTCCAGAACGTTGGTGGCCACACACCGCGGCGGGCGAACCGACTGCCCATTGGAGTTATCTGTACACCCTCTACCTCGCAGCCGTCTACAGCATCTTTGGCATCCACCCACTGGCAGCGCGTCTAATACAGGCGTTTCTCGTGGGAATGCTCCAGCCGTATCTGGCTTATACGCTTGCGGGCCAAATCTACACTCGATCACAGATGGTCGGAACGACGACATCGAACGCGCCGAGCCGTCTTCGTGGAATGGATAAGGGCCGAACAATTCAATTAGCCGCAGCCGCTTTCACGGCGATATATGTCTACTTTTTCTACTATTCGGCTGCACTAATGACGGAACCTTTCTATATTACTGCCGTCCTGGCTACACTCGTCCTCGCCATTCGTCTGGGTCGGCGAACGCCAGAAAAGGCAGGGTTCGGCGGAGCCATTGCACTCGGTCTGGTAATCAGTGTTGCGGTCCTCCTACGCCAGCTTTTCCTGCTGTTTGTACCGTTCCTCTTGATGTGGCTGATCGCGGCCGGCTACAAACGACGCTCGTGGCGCCAAACTATATCTTCGCTTGCTATCGTCACGATGATCCTGATTTCGGCGATAATTCCGGCGACCATTTACAATTATCGTCGTTTCGACCGTTTCGTTCTACTCAACACCAACGCGGGTTTCGCTTTGTTCTGGGCTAATCATCCAATCCATGGCACGAACTTCCAATCTGCCGCAGAGATGGGAGATATGTACCGAGAATTGATTCCTTCGGAACTAAGTCAGCTAGACGAGGCGGCTCTTGATCAGGCGTTACTTAAGGAAAGCATTCGATTCGTTACCGATGATCCCGTTCGCTATATCCAATTGACCCTCAGTCGCACGGTAGACTATTTCAAGTTTTGGCCCGACCCGGCATCTAGCTTGATTAGCAACGTGTCCCGCCTGGCTTCGTTTACTCTCTTCCTTCCTTTTATGATTTATGGCCTGGTTCGTTCAGTGTTAACCTATCAAGTTCGGGCGCGAAGAGGAAGTCGCGCTAGTTGGAACAGCCCCCTGGCGCTGGTATATCTTTTCATCATCGTGTATACCGGAATTCATCTACTATCCTGGACGCAGATTCGCTACCGGCTACCGGTCGACGCGATTCTGATCGTATTTGCGGCTATCGGAATCGTCGGGCTGGCCGACTTTCTCAGACCGCTAATACAGGCTAGACGTTTTATGGGCGGAACAATTAGGGATGATGGTCTGTTGTTAGACCAATCGCCAACTGCGGAGCGATGATCAATGGCAGCTGTCGGTGAACTAGACCAAAGTAACGTAGGAAAAAGAATCCTCACAAGACTCGAACAGACCAGAGCAGCCGAGCTCTTGCTCGTGTTGCTTCTCGTCTCCCTTGCGGCTGCCCTGCGCCTCTACAAACTTGGCCAGTGGAGCTTCTGGGGGGACGAGTGGATTACTGTAAACCGATCTCTGACACTCTTTGAAGAAAACTTACGCCATCTATCATTTTCAGGCATCATGACCAGAGGCGTTCTCATCGTGTTTGGTGTCGACGAGTGGAGCGCACGCCTTACAGCGGCAGTTGTCGGTATCGCCTCCATACCAATCGTATACGCGATGACCAAGCGCGCGTTTGATCAAAGGGTCGCTCTGGTTGCAGCCCTGCTGCTGGCGGTTTCACCATGGCATATTTACTGGTCACAAAACGCGCGGTTCTACACTACACTGCTGCTTTTCATTACGCTCTCCCTGTTTTTCTTTTACTTTGGCCTGGAGGAGGATCGCCCGTCTTTCTTTATTCTGTCCCTCGTTTTCCTTGGCTTAGCTGTGCAAGAGCGAGCCGTCGCTGCCTTTCTGGGTCCAATTACCGCCCTTTACGTTGTCCTACTCATCGTTCTGCGGTTTCCAAGACCAGTTGGCCTCCGACCTCGGAATCTCTTGTTGTTCTTTGGACCTGGGGTGTTAGCAGCCCTTGCACTCGTCTACCAGACTTTTGTGTTAAGAGGGGCGCGATGGGAGAATGCATTCACCTTTATCAATAATAATCCTTTCTGGATCCTGGGCGGTGTTGTCTTCTACGTCGGCATCCCTGTAACTTGCCTTAGTGCCGCTGGTGCCCTATATCTAATCCAAAGAAAGAACCGGGCCGGAATGCTCTTAGCGCTGACATCGATAATCCCCCTGGCAGCGATCCTTGTTTTATCTCTTATACAGTACACTGCCAACAGATACGTCTTCATTTCATTAACAAGCTCTATCATTCTGGCCAGTGTCGCCGTTATCGAACTGATACGTGAGGTGGACAAAGGGAAGTATATTGCATTCGCCGTTCTCGCCTCTGCCCTGCTTGCCGGTCTTGGCGACAACTTGCTCTACTATCGCTACCAAAATGGTAACCGCGACAATTGGCGTGATGCGCTGGCCTTCATCGAAACAAGAGCGGAAGCGGACGATCTGGTGATTACGACGCACCGGGAATTAGCCAACTACTATCTTGGCCAATCGACGGTGGGCATGCAGTCGCTGGACCTATCCACAGTCCAGGAAGGCTCGAAGCGTGCCTGGTTTGTACTCGATCTAACGGCGGCGGATAAGGTTCCCGAGGTTTACACGTGGGTCCAACAGAACGGACGGCCAATTGCAAACTTCGACGTCAATGTTACTGCCCGCACCTATCCAATGCGCATTTTCTTATACGATCCCGGCGACACATAGGGCGCTAACGCTACACCATAACAGGCGGGACGGCGGGAAAGCGGGAAGCAATCCCACACAACGAAACAGCCCATAGCAAGTTAGAGTTCAACGCAGCCCCGTCCTTTGCGGATCCGTTGAAACGCGGTTCGTGCACGGCAGAACAGATCCTGACGCCTGTGCTCGCTCCACTATGTAATGTGTAATGTCCGTTGTAAGCCAGTTACATTAGAGTGACTAATAGCGACTATAAGTGTAGTGCGGAGTGCACCAGGTCGTCTAAAGACAAGACTCAATTCGATTATCATTTTCAGATTCGCTTATATCTGTGCAGGGAGGTTTCCATGAAAGTGCTAATGATTGCTCCGCAGCCGTTCTTTGAACCACGGGGAACACCTATCAGCGTTTACCAACGGTTGCATGGATTATCACGGCTTGGTCATGAAGTCGATCTGTTGACGATTCACGTTGGGATGGAAGTTGAAATTCCCAACGTGACGATTCATCGCACGCCAGTCATTCGCTTCATCAAGGAGGTTGCAATCGGCCCCTCGGCGGCCAAACTGTTGCTGGACTTATTGTTGTTCATTAAGGCGGTACGAATGTTGCTGACGAAACGATACGACGTCATCCACTCGCACGAGGAAGCCGCTTTCTATGCCATGTTTCTGGGAATCGTTTTTGGGCTGCCACACGTCTATGACATGCATTCCAGTTTGCCCAGGCAGCTGAAAAACTTTAACTTCGGTAATCTCTTGCCCCTGGTCAAGTTATTCGAGCTACTTGAGCGCGCCGTTCTGAAAACTTGCGCAGTGGCTCTAACTATCGGAACGGATCTCGAAGCGTATATCCAGGAAATCTATCCGGATATAAACCATATTCGTATCGAGAACACGGCTATTCACAACAACCTCAACTTTGACGAGCAGGAGGTCAGAGAACTACGCCAGCAGCATGGCCTGGAAGACAGGCTTGTAACCGTCTATACGGGTAATTTCGAGCGCTACCAGGGGTTTGACCTTCTCTTTACGAGTGTCTGCCGGCTCGTTGGACAGCATCCTGAACTCGCCGTGGTGATGGTTGGCGGTAAAGACGAGCAAATTGTCTACTGGCAAGAAGAAACAAAGCGCATGGGTATCGAAGATCACGTCATATTCACCGGCATTGTGTCGCTAACAGATTCGCTGCACTATCTGGCCGCCGCCGACATCCTGGTAACGCCCCGTACGGAAGGTTTATCGGTGCCCTTGAAAATTTACTCTTATCTGTACGCTGGTAAGCCCACCTTAGCTACAAAGATTGAGGCGCACACCCAAATTCTTAACGACGAAGTAGCTCTGCTTGTCGAGCCAACGCCCGACGCTTTCGCCGCCGGGCTGTTGCGCCTGATCACAGATCCTGCGTTGCGCCAGGAAATAGGACAGAATGGGCAGGCGATGGCCATGGAACGATTTTCTATGAAGGCTTATGTCTCAAAGCTGGAACAGGCTTATCTGGCAGCCATCCTCGCACAACCAATCGAGGAGATAGCTGCGGCCATCGTCAAGGGGCACATCCGCTCTGCTATCACTAGCGGCTAGGCTTTGATAGAGGTGACCGGCACTTCCAAAGTGCCAGATACTTTGAGGCACAAGGATTTCAATTATGTGTGGGATTTGTGGCATCGTAGCGCTTGATTCCCGGTCGCGGGTCCAAGACTCTGTACTTTTACAGATGAATGAGACCTTGGCGCATCGGGGGCCGGACGGCGAAGGCGTGTATTTGACGCCAGCCGCCGGTCTGGCCATGCGCCGTCTCAGCATTATCGACCTGCAAACAGGCGATCAACCTATCGCCAACGAGGAGCAAACCATCTGGGTGGTCTATAACGGCGAGATTTATAACTTTAAACAGATTCGCCGCGAGCTTGAACGCAAAGGACACAGATTTAGAACTGAGACCGACACCGAAGTGATCGTACACGCCTACGAGGAATTTGGAGACGCCTGCGTCGATCAATTTAATGGCATGTTTGCGTTTGCCCTTTGGGATCAGCCAAGGCAACGTTTGCTGTTGGTGCGTGATCGGCTGGGAATTAAACCGCTCTACTACTGTCTGACGCCACACTACCTGATTTTTGGCTCCGAGTTAAAAGCGGTCATTGCGCATCCAGACGCGCCGCGAGAAATCGATCTTGTGGCCTTGGACCAGTTCCTAACTATGGAATACATTCCCGGACCGCGCACCATATTCAAGGGCATTCACAAGCTCCCGGCAGGCCATCGCCTGATTCTGGAGGACGGGAACTGCCGCGCTGAACAGTACTGGAATGTTCCATACCGGCCGGTGATTGACAACGAAGAGCAGTGTGTAGAAGCCCTTCGCGAACTGATCGACGATGCCGTACAATTGCGTATGATCGCGGACGTACCGTTGGGCGCATTTCTAAGCGGCGGCATTGATTCCAGCAGCGTAGTCGCCGTGATGAGCCAGGCATCGGAGCAGCCAGTCCGCACTTTCTCCATTGGATTTCGCGATGCGACCTATAACGAGCTGCCCTACGCGCGGCTTGTATCGGAGCATTTTGCCACCGATCACCATGAGGAGGTCCTCGAACCCAATATTGCCGAAATGACCGTTCGCCTGGTAGAACACCTGGACGAACCGTTCGGTGATTTTTCCATATTTCCGACCTTTCTTGTCTCTGAAGTAGCCCGCAAATACGTAAAGGTCGTTCTCTCCGGCGATGGCGGGGACGAACTTTTCGCAGGCTATGAAACCTACGTTGCACAGCGGCTGGCCCGATACTATGACACCTGGCTGCCGGCGCTCATGCGTCAGAGGATACTGCCCGGCCTCATGGATTATGTCTCACCTCGTCCGGAAAAGAAGGGGTTGATCAACAAGACGAAACGCTTTGTCGAAGGTGCAGCGCTGGCGCCCAATCTGCAACATACGCGCTGGATGACCTTTATGGATCGCGCCGCAAAGGCGCGCCTCTACCGGCCCGTTGTAAGCGCCAGCCTGAACGGCGATGCGCCTGAGACGGTGCTCGATCGCTATTTCCAGGAGGCAGCAGGCCGGGATTCGCTCGCGCAGCAACAGTACGTGGACGTGAAGACGTACCTGGTAGACGATATCCTCACCAAGGTAGATCGTATGAGCATGGCGGTGTCACTGGAAGCGCGCGTTCCATTGCTCGATCATCGCATTGTCGAGTTTGCTCTGAACCTTCCACCACAGATGAAGTTAACCCGGCATACGACGAAATCGATTTTGCGCCGCACGATGGCCGGCCGTGTGCCCCAGGAGGTGCTGGAGAAACCAAAAGAGGGCTTCAGCATTCCCTTGAAGCATTGGTTGCGCCGAGAGCTACGCCCGCTAATGACCGACCTTCTCGCGCCAGACACGATCCGCCGCCGCGGCTACTTTGACCCGGATTGCATTGGCGCCTGGATGAAAGAACATCTGGAGCAGCGTGCCAACCACAGTCATCGCCTCTGGGGGCTTATGGTATTTGAACTATGGCATCGTCACGTAGTCGACGACCGCCGTCCATCCCGCGCCGCTGCACGCGAGGCACTACGATAATGACAACTTCCGAGCTACGCTATCCGGTAAGCGAGGCGCCCACAAACCAGGCGCTCGCCGATGCTATCCGCGATTACTGGAACTCGCACATCCATGATCTAGAGATCGCCACCCACCCTGTCGGCACCAAAGGCTTTTTTGACGAGCTGGATGAATATCGCTTCGACAAATTGCGTTATCTGCCGCAACTCCTGGCTTCCGAACGTTATCGCGGCAAACAGTTGTTGGAGGTGGGTTGTGGTGTCGGAACCGACCTAGTTCGCTTCGCGCGTGCTGGCGCCAACGTCACCGGCATCGATCTCGCCGAAACCTCAATTGATTTGGCGCGAAAGAACTTCGCACAAAATGGGCTGCAGGGCAAGCTGCAGGTCATGAATGGGGAGGCCATGAGCTTTGCCGACAACAGCTTCGACGTCGTCTACGCCCACGGCGTGCTGCAGTATACGGCAGACGCGGCCGGGATGATTCGGGAAATCCATCGGGTGCTGAAACCTGGCGGCCAGGCAATCCTTATGGTTTACAATAAGTATTCGTGGCTCAACGCCCTGTCAAAGCTAATGAAGGTCGATCTCGAGCACGAAGATGCACCCGCCTTGCGCAAATATTCCATCCGAGAGTTCAGGCGTCTATTGCAACCGTTTCGACAGGTACGCCTGGCGCCCGAGCGTTTTCCAGTTATATCCCGGCTACACGGTGGCCTGAAAGGCGCGCTCTATAACCAGTTGTTTGTCCGGGCGTTCAATGTTCTGCCGCGTGCGCTTGTGCGCCCGCTGGGCTGGCATCTGATGGCCTTTGCCGAAAAACACGTTGCGGAACAGCAGGGGAACCATGCTACAGCGTAACGTAGCCCGGCTGGCAGAACAATCCTACGACGTCCTCATTGTCGGAGGTGGCATCTCCGGCGCCTGCATCGCCTGGGATGCCGCGCTGCGAGGACTGAGTGTGGCTCTACTCGAGCGCGACGATTTTGGCGCCGCCACGTCTGCCAATAGCTTGAAAACGGTGCACGGTGGCCTGCGCTATCTCCAGGACTTCAATGTGCGCCAGGTTCGTAAAATGGTGCGCGAGCGGCAAGCTTTGCTGCGCATCGCGCCCCATTTGGTTCGTCCTCTGCCCA
>JAICPS010000546.1 GCA_025929715.1 Anaerolineae bacterium
GGCTGTTACACCATTGCGCCGCTGCGACTCGAAGAGCGTTTCGGTCCCGCCCGCCGCAAGGGAGACCCGCTGAAGTCGCACCACTTTGACATTGCGCATTCCCTGCAGGCGGTACTCGAAGAAACTGCCCTGGAGTTGGCCCACTGGCTGCATCAGAGCTCAGGCAGCGACTATCTGTGCCTGGCAGGCGGCGTGGCGCTCAACTGTGTGCTGAACGCGCGGCTGCGCGACCGGGGACCGTTTGAGGATGTATGGGTACAGCCGGCAGCCGGAGATTCTGGTACCGCATTGGGGGCGGCGTTGTGGATTGACGCCCACGAACGCGCGACTGACGAACGACGCTTCACCATGGACCACGCATTTTATGGTCCCGGTTTCGACGATAAGGAGATCCGCGAGTTTTTGGACTGGTCCAAACTGTCATACCGTCAGGTCGACAACGGCGACCGCGGTCGCTTGGCCGACGAAGTCGCCGAGCTACTGGCAGAAGATAAGGTCGTCGGCTGGTTTCAGGGCCGCATGGAGTTTGGCCCCCGCGCGCTGGGCGCCCGCTCGTTTGTGGCGTCGCCCATACATGCGGACATGCTGGAACGCCTGAATGACATTAAGGGCCGCGAGGGATTCCGGCCGGTGGCCCCTGTCGTGCTGGAAGAGGAGGCCGGCAACTGGTTCGCCGGCGCCCGAGGCGCCAACGGCTTTGGCGTTTCTCCCTACATGCTCTTCGTCTATGACGTTCTGGAAGACAAAGCAGACCTTATTCCGGCCGTGCGACACGTAGACGGCACGGCGCGGGTTCAAACTATCAACCGCAGCCAGCACCCACAGTATTACGATCTGTTGAAGGCCTTTCAGGCGCGAACCGGCGTGCCGGTGCTTGTAAACACGTCGTTCAACACGCGCGGCGAACCTATTGTCTGCTCGCCGCGCGATGCAGTGGAATGCTTCTGGACCTCGCCCATCGATGCGTTGGCGATTGGGTCATTCCTGTTGGAGAAGTGAAATGGCAAGGGATGGCGAAATGTTAAATATTCTGATCTGGCACATCCATGGCAGCTATCTCAACAGCCTGGGACGCATCAGGCACAACTGGTTTTTACCCGTAAAACCGGATCGTCCCGACGGCTATGGCGGCCGTGGACGTACCTTTGACATGCCCGACTATATGCGCGAGGCGCCGGCCGAAGCGGTGCGCGAGCTGGACCTGGATCTGATCATCTATCAGACGCCGAAAAATTACTTTGAGGACCAGTACGAAATCCTGAGCGAAGAGCAGCGCCGTTTGCCCAAAATCTATCTCGAGCACAACACGCCACAGCCGCACCCTACAAACTCAAAGCACGTCGTCGACGACCGCAACGTCGTGCTGGTGCACGTCACCCACTATAACCGCCTGATGTGGGACAATGGCTGCACGCCCACCACCGTGATCGAACACAGCGTGGCAATCGATCCATCGGCTCGGTATAGCGGGAGCCTGGAGCGCGGGGTTGTGGTCATTAACGGATTGCAGAACCGGCCGCGCATCGCCGGCTACGATCTGTTCATGGAGGCGCGCGACCAGATTCCGCTAGACGCCGCGGGCATGGGCACGAAAGCTTTTGGTGGGCTCGGCGACATTCCATACCGCGACCTGCACAGCCGCCTGGCCGCCTATCGCTTTCTCTTCAGCCCCATTCGCTATACCAGCCTACCGCTTGCCGTCGTCGAGGGCCTCACAATCGGTATGCCGGTCGTCGCCCTGGCTACCACCGAATTGCCCACTGTGATCGAGAACGGGCGACATGGCTATCTCTCCTGTAATGTCGAGGAGTTGATCAGGCATATGAAGCGGCTGTTGCAGGATCCAGAAGAAGCGCGTTATCTCGGCGACAACGCCCGTCGCCTGGCACAAGAACGGTTCGGCCTGGATCGATTCTGTCGTGACTGGAATGAAGCTTTTAGAGAAGTCGGCGCCGGAACTGGCGCCGGGAGCAAGAGGGTATGAATAACGAACATGATTTAGCGGGAAAAGTCGTGCTGATCACAGGTGCAGGTAGCGGACTCGGCGCCGCCACAGCGCAGGCGTTCGCCCGCGCCGGCTCGTGCGTCGTCTGCCTCGACATCGATGGCCAGGCGGTAGAAGGCGTCTGCAAGAGCCTCAATGAACAGGGTGCACAGAGCATCGCCACGATTTGTAACGTGAGGGATGAGACCGACGTGGGGCGAGCAGTGCAGGAAGTTCTGGATCGCTTTGGCCAGGTTGACGTTGTGGTTAACAACGCTGCGGTCGATCATACGGCGTCCGTTGACGAAATGACTGTCGAGCAGTGGGACAAAGTGATTGGCGTCAATCTACGTGGTCCTTTTGTCGTGGCCAAAGCAGTGCTGCCTTCTATGAAGAGCCGCAAGGACGGCCATATTATCAACGTGGCCTCTACTGCCGCGCAGCGGGCATGGGCCAACGCCTCGGCTTACCACGCTTCGAAGTGGGGGCTGGTTGGTTTCAGCCGCGGCCTGGGCGTTGAAGGACGGCCCTACAATATTCGCGTCACCACGATAGTGCCGGGTGGGATGAAAACCCACTTTTTTGACCGTTTCGCCGAACAGGGTATCCCTATGCCGCCCGAGGAGAACCTTCAGGATCCCGCCAACGTAGCAGAGGCCATCGTCTTCGCCGCCCGCATGCCGCGCCAGTCTGTCGTGCAAGAGATTATGGTGACGCCTCTCACAGAAACGAGCTGGCCCTAGGGTAGGCTACTTATGGCTGTGGACACCCATGTGGCGTCTATGCCACACATGGCGACTATGCCAAGGATGGCGGTAATGCCACGCATGGCCATCGTCATGGTTACCCATAACCGCTGGTCTTCGCTCAGTCGCACACTGGACCAGCTGCACGATCTTGAGGCGCCCTTTCCCATCGTGGTGGTCGATAATAATTCACAGGACGGGACCAGGCAGCTTGTGCGCGAGCGCTTTCCGCATGTGAGCCTGATCCCGCTCAACGACAACCTGGGAGCCGTTGCGCGCGATTTTGGCGTCCGCGCTGTGAGGCAACCATACGTCGCTTTTGCCGACGACGATGCCTGGTATGCGCGCGGCAGCCTTACACGGGCCATCGAACTGTTTGATAACTATCCTCGCCTGGGCCTGCTCATGTCTCGCGTCCTGGTTGGCCCAGAAGAGCGCCTCGACCCAATGTGCGAGCTTATGAGCCGCACGCCGCTGCCGGCCGATCCCC
>JAICPS010000571.1 GCA_025929715.1 Anaerolineae bacterium
GTCACCATTTGCCACAGTCGCACGCTCGACCTGGCTGCGCACACGCGCCGGGCGGACATCCTCATCGCGTCGATTGTCCGTCCGGAAATGATTAGCGGCGACATGATCAAGCCTGGCGCGGCGGTCATCGACGTGGGCATCAATCGCATCGACGACCCGCACGCCGGGCGCGGCTATCGCCTGGTCGGCGACGTAGAATTCGACTCAGCCTGCCAGGTTGCCGGCGCGATCACCCCCGTCCCCGGCGGGGTCGGCCCCATGACCATCGCGATGTTGATGCGGAATACGTTGCGGGCTGCAGAGCTAGAGCTAGAGAATGGAACCAGAGGATAGAGCTAGAGTAGACGTAAAACTCTAGCCCTTGCTCTAGCTCACAAACCTATAAAATACCTGATTACTCAAAAACCAGCCCCGTTCCGTTAGCAGCAGCCGGCCGTTCTCTTCTACTAACAGCTCCCAGTCGACTAACTGGCTCAGTGCGCTGTCGAATGCTTCGTGGACGCTGTGCCCGAACTGCGTTTCAAAGGCTGCCAGGTCCACGCCTTCCTGCAATAGCCGTAACTGTGTGATCATCGTGTCGGTCATTGCCTCCTGCCGCGAGACCGTGTGGGCCTGGGCCGTAGCTGCGGAAAGTGGAAAGTGGCGGCCCTCGCCGTTCGCCAACCGCCGCAGATAAACGCGCGGCTGTTTGACCACTTCATAGCGGTAGCCACCGGCATGCCCGTGGGCGCCCGCGCCTAAGCCCAGGTAAGCGCCGTTGCGCCAGTAGGTAAGGTTGTGCCGACCGGCGCGCCCGGGCCGCGCCCAGTTGGAAATCTCGTAATGCTGCCAGCCTAGTTCGGCGAGCAGCGAGCAGGCCAGCGCGTACTGGTCGGCCGCCACGTCAGGATCGGGAGCGGCTATCAGTCCCTGGCGCAGCCAGCGCTGCATCGGCGTGCCCGGCTCTATAGTCAGGCAGTAGAGGCTGAGGTGCTCGGTATCCATCTGTAGCGCCGCCCGTAGGCTCGTTTCCCAGCTGGCCAACGTCTGCCCCGGCAGGCCATAAATCAGGTCCAGACTCACGTTGTCGAAGCCCGCGGCGCGACTGAGCTGCACCGCTTGCACAACCGCCTGCAGATCGTGCTCGCGCTCCAGCAGCGCCAGCTCGCCGGCGACGGCGCTCTGCATACCGAAGCTTAGGCGATTGACGCCCAGCGCACGCACGGCAGGCAGGTAGTCGCCGTCCACCGTACCCGGGTTGGCTTCCATGGTGATCTCGGCGTCGAACTGGAGCCGGAAATGGCGCCGCACGCTTTCCAGGATCACGGCCAGATCGGTGGGCGCCATTAGCGATGGCGTGCCGCCGCCGAAGAAAATGGTATGGACGGCAAGCGCCTGGCCGGCGGCTCCGGCCACCTGTTCGATTTCCTTGGCCAGCGCCGCCGCATATGGGCGCTGGAGGTCGCTTAGACCGGTGTAGGTATTGAAATCACAGTATGCGCAGCGGTGGCGGCAGAAGGGGATATGTAGGTAGAGGCTATAAGGTGTCTCGTAGGCGTAGCTCATGGCCGTGGGTTTTCACTTCGTGGTTCATCTTGTCTTCAGGTGGAGCATATCTTATGATTATGTTAGGCGCTAACTTTCCCGGAAACTGGCTTACCTGCGCACCCTGGAGTTTCCGGGAAAGTGGAGGACTGAATGATGACCAACACCGGTTCGCAGCAACTGGATAAGACGCGGTTTACGCGGCTGGTGGACGCCAGCCGGGTGCTCAACTCTACCGGCGAGCTGCACGAACTGCTTAATTTCATCACCGGCGAAGCCGCCGCACTCACCGAAGCGCGCGCAGCGTCCGTTCTGCTGCTCGATCCGCATACGCGCCTGCTGCACTTCATGGCCACGTCCGACCAAACGCACACGGAGCTTTTAGACGTGCCCGTGCCCCTCCACAACAGCGTCGCCGGAGACATCTTCCAGAAAAACGAGCCGCTGATCGTCGAAGATGCGGGCAGCGACCCGCGCTGGAATCCGGAGGCTGACGAGGCCGTTGGTGTGACGGTCGGTTTTCGCACCGATTCAATCCTAGGCGTACCCATGCACGATGCGGAGGGCGAGACGACGGGCGTGCTGGAGGCGCTGAACAAGCGCGAAGGCGGTTTTGACGCGCGCGACGTTGAAACGCTGAGCATCCTGGCCGACCTCGCCGGTGTGGCCGTGGAGCGCGCGCGCCTCGTTGCCGAGCTGCGCCAGGCCAATCGCCAGCTGAACGAGCTGGACCAGCTTAAAAGCAAGTTCATCGCCATCGCGTCTCACGAGCTGCGCACGCCGCTTTCGGTCATTCTGGCATACGTATCCAGCCTGCGCGACCAGGCCGACAACCCGCGCACCGCAGCCAAGCTGGATCACGTGCTCAATGCCGCCATACGGCTGCGCGGCCTGATACAGGATATGCTTAATCTGCAGT
Source organism: Anaerolineae bacterium (assembly GCA_025929715.1). Lineage (GTDB taxonomy): Bacteria > Chloroflexota > Anaerolineae > Promineifilales > Promineifilaceae > JAAYYY01. The sequence continues at coordinate 2,444 of JAICPS010000571.1, forward strand.
ACGTGGAGACCGGAGAACCGCGCCTGAACCTCGAGATTTTTAACCTTACGAACGTCGTTCAGGCCGTTGTCGAGGAGCGTCGAGACACATCGGAGGCCAAACAGCAGAAGGTGATGATCCGCACGCCAGACGACCCGATGGTCGTGCGCGGGGATCGCGGGGCGATGGACGTGGTCATCGGCAACCTTCTGAACAACGCCATCAAGTTCACGCCGGACGGCGGCGAAATTCGGATTGTCATCGAGGAGCACGGCGACGAAGTCTGGTTGAGGGTGCGCGACAGCGGCATCGGGATTCCCACGGACAAGCTGGAGCTGATTTTCAATCGATTCTACCAGGTGGAGCCGCACCTGCGCCGCAGCCACGAGGGGCTGGGCCTGGGCCTCGCCGTGGCCCGCGACCTGCTGGAGGCGCAGTACGGGCGCATCTGGGCGCGCAGCAATGCGGGCGCGGGCAGCGAATTTTTTGTAGCGCTTCCGCTGATAGAGTAGGGGCGGTTCGCGAACCGCCCCGACTCTATAAGCGGTAGCGCGACAAAAAATTAGCTGCCCGCGCCCGCAGTGCTGCGCGCCCAGATGCGCCCGGTTTTCGCCTCCAGCAGGTCGCGGGCCCCGGCGA
>JAICPS010000736.1 GCA_025929715.1 Anaerolineae bacterium
AGCCGATTGAGCGGAGCACGTTTGTTGCGGCAGCCAGCTTGATCCTGCTGCTGTTGTATTGGCTTTGGCGGCCGATTCCCGAAGTCGTGTGGCACGTTGACAATTCGATCGCGCAGTGGCTGCTAGGGGGGTTCTACTGGGCCGGCTGGGCGATCGTACTCTACAGCAGTTTTTTGATCGACCATTTCGAGCTATTCGGCCTGAAGCAGGTCTGGCAGTACTACAACGGACGAACGCTCGTCAGCGCGCCGTTCAGCGAGCGCTCGATCTATCGCTGGATGCGCCACCCGCTGATGTTCGGCTTCATCGTCGCATTTTGGTCCGCGCCGACGATGACGCTCAGCCGGCTGCTGTTTGCGCTCGTGACCACGCTATGGATCCTCATTGCGATCCGAATTGAAGAGCACGATCTGGCCGACGCGCTAGGGGAACCCTACCTCGATTACCGCTCGCGAACGTCCATGCTGCTGCCTATTCCGCGCCAGCGCACGGCCACGCCGTCGGCCGTGGCGGCGGACGATTATCGATAGAGCCCATGCTCGGCGATGTACTCGGCGACAGCAGTCGGTGTTAAATCGTCAATCGGCTTGCTGGCGCTGATGCGGCGACGGATTTCGCTGCTGCTCGCGCTCGTTGGTTCCATCGTGATCAGTTGCGGCTGATTTCGCTCGGTGCAAACACTTTCCAGGGCCGATAGATCGGGCACTGGTTGCCCCGGCCGGCAAACCACCAGCGGAGTGGCCAGCCGAAAGACTTCCTCTGGCTCACGCCAATGCGGCACGTCGCGCAGCGTATCGGCGCCCACCATGAAGAAAAGCTCGGCGTCGGGAAGTTCCTCATGGATCCGGCGCAGCGTGTCTACCGTGTAGCTTAAGCCGCCGCGTTCAATCTCCAGCGTGCACACGCGCCACGACGATTGCGGGGGCCGTTGGTCCGGTTCGCTTTCAATTGCACGATTCAGCATTTCAATGCGGTGATTGTCGCTCGCCTGTGGACCGTGCATCTTCAAGGGTTGAATGGCTACCGGCGTAAACCAGATTTCATCAAGTGCGGCTTGGCGCTGACATTCGCGCGCCAGGCGCAAGTGGCCATGGTGAACCGGATCGAAGCTTCCGCCGAAGATGCCGAGGCGCATGATTGGGGGCTAGGGACTGGGGGCTCGGGGCTAGGGAGATTGGCATCTACCGCGTTACGATTACATTGTTGCAGCGCTCTTCCCCTTCCCCCAGCCCCAAGTCCCTAGCCCCTCAAGCCCCCAGCCCCAACGATGGCATCGCAGCAATCCCTCTTCGATACCGAGCCCGCGCCTTGGGAGTTGGATGCGGCCGCTGAGCAACTGGTGGCGACGGTGGTGCTGCCGGCAGGGCCGGCGGGCGAATTCGATTATCTGGTGCCGGACGGGATGGCGGCGGCGGATGGCCAGCGGCGAATTGAACCTGGGCGGCGCGTGCGCGTTCCCTTTGGCCGTGGCGACCGCCGCGTTGTCGGTTATTGCGTGGCGGTGGAGACGAAGCCGGTCGCTCACCGGCGACTCAAAGTGGTCGCCAACGTGCTCGACCGATCGCCGATTCTCTCGCCAGCGATGCTGCGTCTGACGCGCTGGATGGCCGACTATTATCTGTGCCCTTGGGGCACCGTGTTGGAAGCCGTCCTGCCAGCAGGAGTGCGGGCCGGCGCTGGCTCGCGCGAAGTGACGCTTCTCACCGTGCCGAGCGATGTGGCAGCCCGGTTAGGTGAGCTTGCCCTTCCGGAGAAGCAAGTGGCCGCACTCGCCGCTTTGTCGAAAAGCGCGCGACCGCTGACGGCCAAGGAACTGGCCGCCATCGCACATTGCACCATCGGCCCG
>JAICPS010000420.1 GCA_025929715.1 Anaerolineae bacterium
CCAATCGTGCTCCATCATTACCTCGGTGTACTATTTTACGGCATATGTCGATGTGCCACGCGCTCTGCGAGTTGATCCTTGGTGGACGCCCGTCGTCTAAAGCTGGTACCGCACCCATCACCTGCTCAAAGCACCGCTTCGCAAGCAAACAGCACGCCCAACATACCCCAGCAATGGCTATCGGCTTAGCAAATTACCCTTTTTTTGCGCAGCCGAACTGCTGCGCACTCCTGAATATCCAAAAAGGGTTGGAGATAATCTCATGTAACTACCAGCAAATCACATTTTTACGGTCGCTGAGTTGCTACGCACTCCTGTGTTTCCGGAAAGGGTAGGAGATAATCTCATGTAACCACCATGTGGTAGTCAAAATCATACTTAATTTAATGAGGATTAGCTAAACCATTTTCTTCTCTCCTTTGCCGGTACTGAAAATCGGAGTGTTCAGCTCTTATTAACGCCAGTCCAACTCGTGCGAGGAATCAAGTGGGGATACACGTTTTCGGCTTCCTTATCCGCGTTCTGCATCATCAGTAACGGCGGAACGGATCCTCGTTCGCGCGAGATGTTTCATGCACCCGTGATCGTAATTCATGGCGGATAACGGCGCTCCGTAGTTATATAGATCAAAAAACCCCCTGAGGAACGAATCCCACGGGGGTTTTTCTTCCGCTGCGAATTATCAGCAAAGGATATAACCTTATGTTAACCCAACTGACTCACTTTCTACATGGCAGTGTTTGATACAGACAACACGTATGGAGTGCTCCCCTGGAATGATCCCTTACACGAAACGAGTTGCCATATGAGTGGGAAAGGTCTTAAAGGCTAGACAGGATCTTTTGCATAGTTGCCCTAATTCCCTGTACACGACCAATAGCAGCAGGCATAGGCTCTCGAGGCTTGTAGTGATACATATCTCTGACGTCCTGGTACTGCGACTTCTTTTCAGCGACGCGGGTCAGGACGACGCCGATAATGTGGGCACCAACACGATTGAGCTGCTCGACCACCGCGTTCGCAGTTTCCGCGTTCGTGCGTCCTGGCTGCATAACAAGCACCACCCCATCGACTTTTTATGCCAGAACGGCGGCATCGGCTACTACCAGCGGCGGACTATCTATCAACACAAAATCGGCGCGTTCTCTTATCATATTGAGTAAATCGGTCATCCGATCGGAACGCAATGATTCAGTTGGATAACGAGGGATCGGGCCGCTGGTGACGACGGCAAGTTCTGCGCGCCCCAAGGGCCAGGAGAGGATAATATCCTTCACCTGTTTCTGCCCCTCAAGATATTCCCCAACCCCGGTGCTGTTTGTCGATCCTATTTGAAGATGGAGACTGGGCCGGCGAAGATCGCAATCTATGACTGCCACCTTCTGCTGCGCCTGAACCATCGTCATTGCCAGGTTCATAACCACGGTGGACTTCCCTTCACCAGGCAGAGCGCTGGTGAATAGAATTGTTTTCAACGGCCGCTCTGTTCCTGCAAATTCCAGGTTCGTGTGCATCGCCCGAAACGCTTCCGCCTGTACAGAGCGAGGCTCTTCGGCGACAAAGGGCAGCTTGCCCATCGTCGCCTTCTTTTTAGGTACCGAAAATGCCAGGATGCGCCCAATGACGGGCAAGCCCAGCGAACGCCTTACATCGATGGGCGTCTTGAGTGTATCGTCCAGGTACTCTATCAGAAAAGCAATCCCGCCCATTACGATCAGGCCCACGGCTGCGCCGAGCAAGACGTTACTCACAGGCCCAGACTGAATCGGTCTCTGCGGTGGAACGGCAGCCTCAACTTGTACAACGTGAGCCGAATTTTGCAGCCGGGCAAGACGGACTGCCTCATAGCTGCTGAGCAGATTGGAGTAAATTTGTTGGTACAGCGCCAAAGTTGTCTGTGGTTGATTTAAGCGCGCTTGCGAATCGCCGGCGCTTCCGTCGTTTGCAAGTTGCGTTGTTAGCGACGAGTACTGGTCCTGGGCCAGGGTGAGTCGGAACTGCCTCTGTGCCAGGTCCGTCCGTAAAGCACTTAATTGACTCTGTTCGTCGGTGCTAAGCAGTGGCGCCGGTGCACCCAGCGACGCCCGTGGCATTAACGTTTCGATTTCGACCTCAAGCGAAGAAATCTCGCTCTGCAACGTATAAATAGTTTCTTCAAGGGTTACCAGCTCTTCGCTCAGTTGCTCTTGCCTGACTTCGAGTGTCTCTTCAGACGCCTCGGTAACGGTAGTCTGTAGCGCCGACATCTGCTCTTCAACCTGAGCAATTTGCGCCTGCAGGCTCTCTTCGGTGGAGGCGAACAGACTGGCCTGTAACGTTTCATTCCGGGCAATTAGCACCTCCACGACTTCATTGGCAACGTCGGCTGCCCGCACCGGAAAGATATCGCGCACAACCACTTCCAGCAGTCCCGTGCTACCAACCCGGTGCGCGCTGATCTGAGACGGACTCACATTAAAACCAAGGCGTTGACTGGTCTCGGCGAGCACAGGACGAGTTACCAGCAACTCGATGTAAGTATCGGTCAGGTCACGGTCATTCAAAACCTGGACTTCGGCAACGCTGCTACGCGGCGCCTGCGTCACCATAATTTTTGTGGAAGCAACGTAAATCGGTTGCTGGCGTTGGCTAATGAAAAAGGCGCCGATTCCACCAAGTAGCAGGCCGATAATCAGCAGCCAGGCCCAACGCCGGGCTAATATCAATATCAGTTTCAGTTCCATGTTTTTCTCCGTCAGGCTACTTGTACGCTAGCTTCCTGTAAAGCTGCCTTTACTTCGTCTACAACCATATATGCGGCTTCTTCGCCCATCGTCGGATACAGGGGTAATGTCACTTCACGCGCCGCAACTGCCTCAGTCCACGGCAGCGAGACGGTGGGATAACGTTTTCTGTAATATTGAAAGAGATGAATGGGTGGATAGTGGATGCTGGTCTGGATGCCAGCCTGTTTCATGCGGTCCATAAAGCGGTGGCGGTCCACATCCGCAGGCAATATGATTGGCATAAGATGAAAAGCCGAAACACCTTCTGAGTCAAGAAAAGGTATTTCAACACGGACGCTCGCCAGCGCATCTACATACGTATCAACGAGGTGTTTTCTACGTTCGTTGTTGCAGGCAAGCTTCTGCAGTTGCACCAGGCCTAGAGCGGAACGGATTTCGTCTATGCGATAATTATAGCCGACATCGACCACATCATAGCTATAGGCGTGGCCGCGGTGGCGATCCCAGGTGAGACTGGTCATCCCGTGCGAGCGCAAAAGCCGCGCGTGCTGCGTGAGCTCATCAAGATCGGTTACCAGCATACCGCCCTCCCCCGTCGCCAGATTTTTATTGGAAAAGAAGCTAAAACAACCGGCGTCTCCCCAGGAACCTAGCGACTTTCCATTAAGAGAGGCGCCGGGCGCATGGGCTGCATCTTCCACGATATGCAAACCGTGGCGCTCAGCGATGTCACAAATGACCGGCATCTGGCACGAATAGCCGCCATAATGAACCACTATAATGGCGCGGGTGCGCGGCGTGATCTGCTGCTCGATGGCTTGCGGATTAATGTTTAGATCGTGCGTTCCACAGATATCGGCGAATCGAACGTCCGCCCCTGTGTAGAGCACGGCGTTCGCCGTTGCTACAAACGTCAGGGAAGGCACGATTACTTCATCACCCGGCCCAAGATCCAGCGCCACGCAGGCAAGATGAAGGGCTACTGTCGCGTTGCTCACGGCGATAGCGTGTTTCACGCCTATAAGTTTCGCAAACTGTTCCTCAAACTGCTGCGTGCCTTCGCCCATCGTGAGCCAACCGCGCCGCAAGACCGCTAGAACTGCCGCTTCCTCTTCAGGGCCATAATCCAGATCTGCAAGGGGAATCCGCCAAGCCATTTACTCTTCTCCCAGGATCTGCGGGCGCAGGCTCTCAAAATCCTGCACCGCCTGCTCATAATCATCGGCTCGTCCCAGGTCCTGCCAATACCCGTCAAAAGGGAAACCAAGTACGCGTTCGCCGGCTTCCAGCAGGCGCAAGACAAGATCCGGGAAATCCAGATACTCGTTATAAGGGATAAAGTCGATAACCGACGGCTCAAAAAGGTAGATGCCCATGCTGACCTGGAAATCGTACGTCGGCTTTTCCACGAATCCCGTCAGTTCCAGGCTGCCGTTACATTTCAGAACGCCCAGGTCGATCTTCACCTGGCGCATATGCATGGCAATGGTCGCCGTGGCGCCCGAGTTACGGTGTGCAGCAATCATCTGGCGTAGGTCCAGGGTCGTCAGAACGTCGCCGTTGGTCACGATGAACGTATCTTCGAGACGATCGCGCACCAGAGAAAGAGGCCCGGCGGTACCCAGCGGCTTATCCTCAAAGCTGTAATCGATATGTAGCCCAAAGCGTGAACC
>JAICPS010000705.1 GCA_025929715.1 Anaerolineae bacterium
AGCGCCGCGCCAAGCTGCAGGTCAAACATCTCGATCATCTGGATGTAAGCCTGCGTGGCCAACACCTGGTAGCCGCCTCCAATGAGCATGGGGTTGCCAAAGTCGGAAATGGAAGAAATGAAGCTTAAAAGGAAGGCCGTCAGAATAGCAGGGGTAACCAGGGGAAAGGTCACCGTGCGTAGCACGTAGAGGGGCCGACCGCCAAGGTCGTTTGCCGCATCTTCCAGGTCGCGGCTCATGGATGCGAAAACGGCGGACAGGATGAGAATCACTAGCGGGACTTCGCTTATTAACTGCACGAAAATAATGCCCTGCGGCCCGTAGATATTGTACTCGGTGATGCTCAGCAGGTCGTAGGTGATGATCCCGCGCCGGCCAAAGAGCATGATGAAAGCAAAGCTGACCGCGAACGGCGGCGAGACCAGAGGGATGACGGTCATAATACGCAGCGCCCGCTGCCAGCGCACGTTAGCCAGGCTTAGCGTATAGGCCACCAACGTTCCCAGAATCGTAGCCAGCGAAGCCGACAGCACGCCGATAAGCATCGTGTTGCGGAACGCTCGCAGCACCGTCGGCTGCGCTATCAACGTTTCGAACTGAATCAACGAATACGATTCGTCGCGGAACCCGGTTCGAAAGCTTTCCAGCAAAACTTCGGCCAGCGGCCAGATCACAAAAATGACCAGCCCCACAGCGGCTATTTGTAGGGCGATGAGGACGACCGGTTCCCGGCGAAAACGTCGCGAAATTACCGGCAGCACGACCGCCAGCAAGATCATGACTAACAGAGCAGGATCGCCCACCAGCTCACGCTGCAAGACCACCGTCTCCACCTCGCCGACGGTATCGACTTGCGTTTCCACGTACTCGAACCCGATGAGCCGCGAGGCAATGATGCCCAGAACCAGCAATTCAAGCACGATAAGCGCGATGAACAGCACGCGCCGCTTTTGCGTGATGGTCAGATTCTGGGTTCTGGGAACAGTTGTGCTCGCCATAAACCTTCACCAGGTGCCAGGCACTTCCAAAGTGCCTGGCACCTCACTTCAGGCAACGAGTTACCAACTCGTTGTAGACTTAACGCAGTGCCCCAATCTCCTCCTGCCAGCGCGCCACCAGCGCGTCGCGCTGTTCGGCCCACTCCGTGGGATCGTAGCCTTCGATCAACGTCACATCATCGAGACCAATCGTTCCTTCGGCCAGTTCTACGCCTTCGACGACTGGTATGCGATGGGCAACATCATTGTGGTAACGCTGGAAGGGGCGGCTGAAGACGTAGTCAACCCAGGCCTGGGCGGCGGCCAGGTTGCGGGCGCCCTTGATGATGGAAATACCACCGATCTCGAAGGGGGTTCCTTCCTCGGGGAAGCTAATTTCCACGGGTAAGCCCTGATCTTGCTGCACCTGGATGTCGTGGGCGAAAGCGATGCCGACGGCGAACTCGCCGCTGGCAGCCAGGCTGCCAGGGGCGCTGCCCGATTCGGTGTACTGCGCGATGTTTTGGTCCATCTGCGTCCAAAACTCGAACGCGCCGTCCTCGCCATAGAGCTGCGACAGGCCGCTGAGGACGGTGTAAGATGTGCCGGAAGCGGCCGGGCTGGCGATCACGACCTCACCCTGGTAGACCGGGTCGAGCAGATCTTGCCAGGAATCGGGACATTCGGCGCCGATCTCCTCAAGCCGTTCCGGGCTGCAGGCAAAACCGATCACGCCGTAGTAGAAGCCAGTCCAGTAGCCGTTGGGATCCTTGATCGGCCCCTCGGGCAGCTGGTTCCAACCAACGCCCATGTACGGCTCGGTAAGGTCGTCGTTAGCCAGATTTACGTGGGACAAGTTCGTCGTGCCAAACAAGACGTCACCCTGCGGATTTTCGCTCTCGGCGCGAATGCGTTCCAAAGCTTCGCCGCTGCTCATATCCAGACAGGTGACCTCTACGCCAGTCTGCTCTTGAAATGTCTGGAAAAGTACTTCCAATCTGTCGGGCTCGAAGAGGCAGGCATAGAGAATCAATTCACCGCCGATCGGTGTCGGCGTCACCTCGACGACCTCTTCGACCGTCTCCTCGACAATCCGCGTCACCTCGACCTCCACGGCTTCCCCTTCCACGACGCGGGTCACTTCCACTTCTA
>JAICPS010000066.1 GCA_025929715.1 Anaerolineae bacterium
AGGCTAATAATCTCGTCGATCGGGGCTGTATCATTTAGATTGGCAACCTGCTCTTTTACCCACTCGGTTCGCTCGCGAATCAGGTCAATATCTAACATTCTTCACTCCTAAATCGTTAACGGTACTTTTCTCGGAGTGCACGCTCGACCTGTCGATCAGCATCACGGCGTGCAAGATCCTCGCGCTTATCAAACTGCTTCTTACCTTTCGCCAGCGCTACATCGACTTTCGCCCATCCGCCCTTCAGATATAGCCTCGTCGGCACCATCGTCATGCCTTTTGTTTGTAGAGCGTCCAGAATCTTGTTTATCTCACGCCGGTGAAGAAGTAGCTTTCTCGGGCGCGTTGCCTCGTGATTCTCACGATTTCCATGCTCATAAGGCGCAATGTTGGCTTCCACCAGCCATAATTCGCCATTTCGTGGCTGGATGTACGCCTGCTGCAAACTGACCTTATGATCCCGCAACGACTTGATTTCGGTTCCCGTCAGCGCCAATCCGGCCTCAAAATTCTCCAGCAAGTGATAATCGTGGCTGGCGCGGCGGTTGCGAGCAACAACTTCTATATTGTCCCGTTTCTTTGCCATAAGTCAGAGATAATTCAAATATGAACGTACCGGCGCTTGCCCGTGATCCGGACGTCCGTTTATTACGCTATCGTCTTTGCCAAACGAGCTGTCGGTTGATTACTGCTTATTCCCCGGATAGCAGGTATTCAATTGCCCGCTGCAACTGTGGATCTTCTTCGCCTCCCAGATCTTCCGGCGTCGGTACTTCTATGTCAGGTTCAATGCCGTTCCCATCTATGCTTTCATCGTCTGGGGTATACCAGCGAGCAATTGTGACCCGTAGTTCTGACCCATCGGAAAGCGTGTGCGTCTGTTGCACCGAGCCCTTACCAAAAGTGGTCTCGCCGATAAGCGTGCCCCGTTCACGATCTTGAATCGCACCCGCTACAATTTCGGACGCGCTGGCGCTTCCAGCGTTCACTAACACAACCAGCGGTATCTGCTCGCCCAGGTCGCCGTCATCGCTGCGATGGATCTGGTTTAGATCGAGGGTTGAACTACGTTCATAGAGTACCACACCATCCGGCAAAAACACGTCGGCGACTGCAATTGATTGGTCCAGAAAACCTCCCGGGTTATCACGAAGATCGAGAATAAGTCCTGTTGGATTCTGTGTAAGGAGCTCGGCCAGGGTATCCCGTAATTGGGTGTCGGCATTGCGATTGAACCCGGTCAAACGGATGTAAGCCACGTTTTCTTCTAACAGCTCGGACTCAATGATTGGTATCTCGATGCGTTCGCGCCGGATAGTGACGTCAAAAGGCTCTTCCAATCCCTCGCGGCGAATCGTAATCATCACTTCAGAGCCCTCGGGTCCACGGATTAGGGCGATGACTTCGTCTAGACTCTGGCCAATGACCGACTCACCGTTTACCGCGATAACCACATCACCCGCTTCCAGGCCGGCCAGATCCGCAGGCTGCCCATCCATAGGGCGCACGATCTCAGTCAATCCCTCTTCATTCTCACGAACAAAGGCCCCGATGCCCTCAAAGCTACCCTGTAAGTCTTCGCGCATTCTGGCCGCTATGTCTGGAGGTGAGAAACGAGTGTAGTCATCTGACAGCGATTCTAGTATGCCCTCTATGGCTGCGTAAGTTAGCTCTTCGTCTCCGGGAATATCACCGTCGAACTCCGAGCGAACGATGTTCCAGGCCTCCCACAATAACTGAAGATCTTCTTCCGCAAAGTCCGCCCGATCCCCGTTCGCCGTTGGCGCAGGGGCAGGCGTCGCCTGTTCAGTTGACGGCGTTTCGCCGGCTTGTACAGTCTCTGGGTCATCCGCCGTTGCCGACGCGGTGGGCGCCGGCATGGTCGGCGCAATTGTTGCATCTGATCCCGCTACTTCTACCGCTTGCCCTTCTGATTCCCGATCGGGGCGTAATACATCGACAGTAGCCTCCTCGAGGGTACCGGTGACGTCACTGTTCTGCGTGGTAGAAGCGCGCCGTCCGACAAAATAGCTGCCGGCAGCCACGATGCCACAAACTCCCACTACGATAAGGCCTCCAAGTATGATTAAGATAATGTTTCGCGTTCTAGTTGCCATTAGCCATTCCATTCTGCAAGTAGTCTACTGCTCGTTCTAACACAACATCGCGCCCACTATCTATAGCGTCCTGCGGAATTTCCACTAAGATATCGGGCGACAGCCCTTTTTGGTCAATCTGGTGTCGATCCGGTGTAAGCCAGCGCGATGCCGTCACGTGCACTGACGAGCCATCACTCAGATCATAAACCAGTTGTACCGAGCCTTTGCCAAACGTCGGGTTACCAACAAGCAGCGCCCGGTCGCGATCTTGAAGCGCGCCGGCGAGTATTTCTGAAGAGCTGGCTGTTTGTTCGTCGATCAGCACAAGCAACGGTAGATTTCCGGCCACCGTCTCTGCATCCGCCTCATAAACTCGTTCCTCCTCGCCTTTACTTTGTTGGTAAAGAATAGGCCCTTCTATGAGAAAGTGATCGGCAACCTCAACCGCAGCATCTAATAGGCCGCCGCCATTCCGCCGAAGATCGAGAACGAGGCTTCTCGCACCTAGCGCCACCAGCTCACTAATCGCCTTTTCTATTTCGTTGCTGCTTTCGCCACTGAATCGGCTCAATTGGATGTAACCCACCGTCGGAGCATCCGGCAATATTCGATAGGTCACAGACGGTATCAGAATATCTCCCCGCACGACGTCGATGTCCACCGGCTCTGGCGCTCCCACGTGCAAAATTGTCAGCGTCACTGCCGTCCCTTTCTCACCACGGATGCGCTCGGCAACCTGTTCAACAGTCAGGGTCTCTTCGACAGCAACGCCGTCAATTGCCAGAAGTATATCGCCCGAGAGAATCCCGGCCGAAGCCGCTGGATTATCCGGTATCGGTTCCAGGACAATTTGCCCATTATCATTACGCGAAAGTTGGGCTCCGATGCCGCCAAAATTGCCCCGTAACGTTTCCCGCTCTTGTTCTCTCGCGGGCGGTTCCACAAAAACGGTATATGGATCGCCCAGTTCGTTTAGCGCTCCGCGGATCGCGCCATACGTTACCTGTTTCATGGAGGGAATCTGACCGATGTAGCTGCTCTCTACCCAGCTCCACGCCTCCCAGAAAAGTGAAAACTGTTCCTGCTTATCGGCGCCTTGCACTGTTCCCGTACGAAGTTCAATAAAGTCGTTTGCAAAGTAACCCGCGGTGAACGAAGCGATCGCTAAGAGAACCGTTATAACCGCTGCCATGTAATTGCGTGTGGAATGAGTCATGTGTATACCTAAAAAACCGTCATTTGTCCCCAGTTTTAGCCACAAGTATACTCACCTAGACGCTATTTAGAAAGGACAGCCGCTAGATAAGAAGCGATGAGAGACAAACGGTCGAAATTTGAAAACAGCAATATCTGGCGCGCGCTTCTAACGTTGCTCGTCCTTGTCGGCCCGGTGCTGGCTTCTTCTCCATCCGTGCGCGCTCAAACCCAGGACGACTACTCAGAGCAGGCCCGCCAGATAATGGAGCAGATGACAGTTGCCCAACGCGTCGGGCAGCTGTTCCTGGTAACATTTGAAGGTGATGGCACCGGCCGCAGCGATGACATCACCGAGCTCATCTTGGACTACCAGATTGGTGGCGTCGTTCTTCTGGCGCAGAACGACAACATTGTCGGTGAAGGGGACGAAGTTCCCTCTGCCGTCGCAGATCTCAATAACCGCCTACAGCGGCTTGCCCTATTGGGCGAGTCATCGATTATTACGTCGACAATTGGCACAGAGACCGTGACCGCGACGCCATCAGGCGCTGCGGCCGATACCGCAATTCCCCTTTTTATTGCAACGCAACAAGATGGTGACGGCGCCCCATATTCGCAGATCCGCTACGGTCTGACAGAATTACCGGGACCGATGGCCATCGGCGCAACGTGGCAGCCAGGTTATGCCGAAGACATGGGCCGCATTCTGGGGCGCGAGTTGTCCGCACTGGGGATAAATATGCTGCTGGGCCCTTCCCTCGACGTCCTCGAAAACCCAAATCCGGATAGCGCCAGTGATCTCGGCATTCGTGCCTTTGGCGGCGACCCCTACTGGGTAGGGCTGATGGGCCGCGCCTACACCACCGGTGTGCATTCCGGTAGCGAGGGCCGCGTGGCCGTCGTGGCCAAGCACTTTCCCGGACGAGGTAGTAGCGACCGCCCACTCGACGAGGAAGTAAGCACTGTTCGCAAATCTTTGGAGCAATTGAAACAGGTTGAGCTGGCGCCGTTCTTTTCCGTCACGGGCCGCGCTCCCGACCAGCAGTCCACCGCCGATGGGCTGCTTGTCACTCATATCCGCTATCAGGGTTTTCAGGGTAATTTACGCGACACGACAGCGCCCGTTAGTTTTGATCCCCCCGCACTGCAAACGCTAATGTCCCTACCCGAATTTTCAAGTTGGCGTAATGACGGCGGAGTCATGGTCTCAGATTCTCTCGGCGTCCGCGCCGTACAGCGCTTTTATGACAATAGCGGGCAGGAATTCCCCCATCGCCAGGTAGCCAATTACGCCCTGTTGGCCGGAAACGATCTCCTTTTCATCGATCAGTTCGCGCTCGACGCGTCCAGTGACGGGTCAAGTATGGAAACACAGATGGCCAATCTACGAGACAGCATCACCTGGTTTCAGGAAAAGTACCTCACGGATCCCGCTTTCCAGCAACGAGTCGACGATGCCGTGCTCAGGATATTACGTCTTAAGCTGAAGATCTATGGCGGCGAATTTGGCATGGAGAATGTACTGGTTGACACCGAGGCCATTCCCAATAGCGTGCAGCAGAACCAGGGCGCCGTATTAAATCTCGCGCGGGACGCCGTAACGCTTATAGCCCCGAGTCAGGGCGAATTACAGGAACGGCTTCCACGGCCGCCCGGTCCAGAGGATCAGATCGTCATTTTTACAGACGTCAGACAGTGGCAGCAGTGCGGCGACTGTCCGCCAGAATCGTACATCGGGCAAGACAGTCTTCAGGAGCGGATTCTTGCCTTTTACGGCCCGGATGGGAGCGAGCAAATTAGTCCACAACAGATCATTAGTTTTTCGTTCGACGATCTCGACGAGTTTCTTGCCGCTGGCCCGGGGCCGATACCACCACCTACGCCGCTTGCGGAAACCCCGGAAGCTGATCAGAGCGCGGGTGCTGAAGACCAAATCGAAGCGACCCCTACAATAGACTTCTCGCCCGAGTTTCAGGTGCAGTCTGCATTGCAGAACGCCGAATGGGTCGTATTTGCTACGCTCAATATGTCACCAGACCTGCCGCAGTCCACCGTTCCGAGACGGTTTCTGGCACAGCGATCAGATGTCGTCCGCAGTACGCGCACGATCGTTTTTGCCTACAATGCCCCTTACTATCTGGACACAACTGAAATAAGCAAGCTGACGGCCTACTATGGCATTTACAGCAAGATCGATAGCTTCATTGATACTTCCGCCCGCATTTTGTTCCAAGAGCATCCCGCTCGCGGCGCGCCACCGGTTGATATTAACGCCATCGATTACGAGCTGCTTGAAGTCACTCAGCCTATTGCCAGCCAAGTAATCGACCTTTTCGTCGTGCGAGATGGGTCGCCACAATCGCCGCCCAGTGACCAGCCGTTGGAGCTGGTCGTCGGCGATACGCTGCGCCTGCGTACCGGTGTCATTGTCGACCATAACGGGAACCCGGTTCCGGACGGAACGCCGGTACAGTTTATCCAACAGGATCGCTTACAGGGATTCATCAGCGTGATCGGCGAACGTCCTACGGTGAACGGCGTTGCCGAGCTGGATTACGTGCTTGAAGCGCGTACAGGGCAGTTCAGGATAACGGCCACCGCCGGCGGTGCGACCAGCTCCCAACAACTTGACATCGCCATTGGCGAAAACGTGCGCGTCGTCCTAGTAACCCTAACGCCAGCGCCCACGCAAACCGCAACAGGCACACCGCCGCCGACAATGACACTGCAGCCAACCAGCACAATTGCGCCAACTGCTTCCCCGACGGCTGTCGCTCCGGAAGCGCCTTCCGAACCGCCTGCGAGCGGCTTAGCTGGCGACGCATTGATGCTTCTAGGTGTCATCAGCGGTGCACTATTCACGGTCCTTGGCGGTTTTCTCGTCGTGCGAGGCAGCGGGAGCTGGGACCGTTCCCGTTTCGTCCGTCTTACAGCGTGGGGCGTCGTTGTAGGGCTGGCGCTTTACAACTATTATGCTCTCCATTTGCCCGGTGCAAGTTTATTAGACCCGCTGGGGAGTTGGGCGGCGCCGCTGACCACGGCTATCGGCGGAATGATTGGTTTGCTGGTTGGCTGGCAGCAAATCGAATTTAGCTCGCGGAGTCAAGATAGGGGCGTTCCAGGCGATTGAGCGCCGTCTATTCCCGCGAATCAAGCCCGCCGTCCGCGCGATTCAACGAAATATCTTGCCAGGAAACCGGATCCTCTACCGGTTCGAGATGCGTCAGTACGGAAACCCGCGGGAAGGCGCCGCGAATGTCGGCCTCAATCTCTTCTAATAAGGCGTGACCTCGCTGTACTGACCACGCGCCCGGTACCTGAACATGTACTGAGACAAAGCGCTGCGCCCCAGATTGTCGCGTGCGCAGCGCATGGAAGAGCACGCCGTCACTCACGTGATGCTCCAGTATGTTCACGATGGTTTCCTGTTCGTCCACCGGTAGCGCCGTATCCATCAGTCCTAGAGCCGATCCCCGTAAGAGTAAAAACCCCGATCGAATAATCTGGATACCGACAAGGATTCCAATGATGGGGTCAAGTGGTTGCCAGCCTGTTAGCTCGACAATTGCGACGCCTACCAGCACACCGCCGGTCGTCCAAACATCCGTCATCAGATGGCGGGCGTCGGCCTGTAGCGTCGCCGAGTCATATTCCTTGCCGGCGCGCGATAAAATGAGCGCTGTGGAGAGATTAAGGCCGGCAGCGACCAGCGAAATGATCAGGCCCACTTGAAGCTGCCTCAGAGGTTCTGGATGCAGAAATCGCTCCAGCGCCGAGGCGATGATCATCACGGCCGCTACAACAATCATTCCCCCTTCAATGCCGCTGGAAATGTACTCAGCCTTCGAGTGGCCGTAGGCATGCTCTTCGTCCGGCGGGCGCGATGCAACGCTGAGCGCAATCAGGGCGATCACTGCTGCTGCGAGATTAACGCCGGACTCCAGAGCATCGGATAACAACCCGACAGAACCGGTAAGAAGATAAGCGCCCGCCTTCAAACTAATGGTAACCAAGGCAGTAGCAATTGAGAGCCAGGCATAACGCGTCAGCTTCCGTCTATCTTTCATCGTGGTCCATGACCAATGTCGTATCCTTCAAACTTTTGGATTCTTAACCGGTACATTATAATTCAGCTCAAGCAATGCCTTTTGGTTGCCACTATACGTTTACCTTCGCATTCATACAATAATCAGTCCGCTAGGAGGCATGATGGTTTTGGATAACCAACAACAAACGGTCCTGGACCGCGCTCAGGGAGATGAGATCAAATTTATCAACCTGCAGTTCACCGATATACATGGCACGGTGAAGAGCGTTAACGTTCCGGCGCATCGCCTGCAAGAAATCCTTGAGAAGGGCTGTTGGTTTGACGGTTCGTCAATTCAAGGCTTTGCGCGCATCCACGAGAGCGACATGGTTCTCCAGCCTGATCCGGCCACATATCAAATCCTGCCCTGGAAGTCACCTTCTCGGCGTACAGCGCGCCTGATATGTGACGTGTATCGGCCCGACGGCGAACCCTTTGCCGGTGATCCTCGTCAGATTTTACGACGAGCCGTTCAGGCAGCCGAAGAAATGGGCTTTACCTACAACTGTGGCCCGGAGCTGGAGTTCTTCCTTCTCCAAAAGCGTGATGAAGCGCTGCGTCCGGTTCCCCACGATGTCGCCGGTTACTTCGACTTCTCGCCGCGGGATCTCGCGACAGCGGTACGCTCGGACATCGTCGATTCGCTTCATGCGCTTGACATTGAAGTAGAGATGGAACATCACGAGGTCGCTCAGGGTCAACATGAAATTGACTTTCGCTATGCGGACGCGTTGACGGCCGCCGATAATGCCATCACGTTCAAACAGGCAGTAAAGGCGATAGCGACAGAATATGGTCTGTATGCCAGCTTCATGCCCAAACCATTCTTCGGGCACAACGGAAGCGGCATGCATACTCATCAAAGTCTGTTTCGCGACGGCGAAAACGTATTCTTCGACGCTGGCGACGACTATAAGTTGTCCACTCAGGCATACCAATTTATTGCCGGTCAACTCGAGCATGCTCGCGCGCTGAGCGCAGTAGTAGCCCCAACAGTGAACAGCTACAAGCGTCTGGTGCCGGGATACGAAGCGCCGGTTTACATCTGCTGGGCGCGCATCAACCGCGCCAGTCTTATCCGCATTCCCCAGTATTCCCCAGGAAGAGAACAGTCAACGCGCGCCGAGCTTCGCTTCCCGGATCCAAGTTGCAATCCTTATCTTGCCTTCGCCGTGATGCTCGCTGCAGGGCTCGATGGTATGAGGCGGGAGTTGACCCCTCCCGCGCCGGTTGAGGAGGACGTTTATCACTTTGACGAGAATCGCCTTCGTGAATTGAACATCGCCCAGTTGCCCGGCTCGCTGGAGGAAGCGATTAACGAGCTGGAGGGCGACGACGTGCTCCTGGAAGCTCTCGGCGAACATTCGGCCCGGCTGTTCGTCGAGGCCAAGCGCGCCGAGTGGAACGAATATCGAATGCAAGTCACCGAGTGGGAACTGGACCGCTATCTGGAAACGATTTAATGATTCACCGCTTACAAAAATACGCACGCCTTACAATTTTTCTTCTCGCTGCGCCGGTGATCGCTTGTGGCCTTTTGGCAGAAGCAACGCCTACAGCAGCGCCCACGCCTGCGCCAACCGAAACAGCGCAGCCTGCACCGACTTCGACTGGCACTCCGTCTCTGACCTTTATTGACCATGAAGAAGTCGATAGTGGTCTTTCGTTTCGCTATCCTGAATCGTGGGAGCTTGAAGTGGATGATGGCTCTATCGTGGTTGCTTCGGATACTGAGTTGCTCAGCGCTCAGCAGTTCGACCACGAGGGCGCAGGCGTCATGATAATTTTCGGTCCGGCTGAATCGTTCGAGGGCGACTCGCTGGAAGATTCCCTCAATTCTGCCATTGAAGCATACGACTTCACCGAAAACGATCGCGTCGTAGAAGGTCCGAGCCGCACAAGCGTAAATGGACAAGAAGCAGTAACGGCAACCATTGAAGGCGCCGATTCCGGTGGAAGCCAGTCTCTGGTTGTTATGGTGACGATGCTCCGTCGCGGCGATCGCGCCGCCTTTATCGCCGCTGTGACGCTGCAGAATTCCATCGACCAGTATCGAGAAACCTTACAGACCATAGCCAATTCTGTTGTGTTGCAGGAACTAGAAACGTCGGGCGTTTCGCAGCCAATGGGAACGTTGCAATACGGTCAGACGATAACCGGCGAAATCCCCGCCGGCGGCAGCGCCAGCTGGACTTTTATAGGAGTTGAAGGCGAGAGGATCGACATCAACGCGCGACCACTGCAAGAAGAGTTGGACCTCACTTTAGACGTACACGACGATCACGGCGATTCTATACTGCCCTCCGGCCCTATCGACGACTCGTTGGGACCCGAAACGATTCGCGCCTTGACCTTGCCCAACAGCGCTCAGTATACGATCGTGGTAGCCGGCTATGCACAGGCTAACGGCTCATTCGAGCTGACTCTCGCCGAAGCTGGCGCGCAAAGCGCGGCGCAGTTGATAGTCGTAGGTGAGACGGTGAACGGATCTCTGGAATTAGATGAGCACGACGACTATTCATTTCGCAGTCAGGACCGCGAAGCGATCACTATCGTCGTCAATCCTGAAGAAGAGCTTGACGTCGTTTTCGAGGTAATTTCCGAGGACGGCGGAGTTCTGTTCCAGGAAGATAGTTCGTATGGGCAAGAACAATTATCGTTTACTCCAGACAGTGGCGCGGACTATATCTTGAGGGTGCGCGGCTTTGCCGGCGCGAGCGGTGATTATTCTATCATCGTGCAGGCGGGCGGCGTTGGCAGCACTGGGACGACGCTTACTGCCTCGGACAGCCTCGATGCCGGCAATAGTGATGGGCATGATTTTCCTTTCACCGTGGATCCGGGTGAGGTCGTTCAGGCTGTTGTCCAGCCAGACGGCGACTTTGATGTGGTCGTCGAAATCTGGAACGACGATACTGAGGAAATGGAGGATAGTATCGACGCCTCATTCGGCCGCGAAGAAGTCAACTTCACTGCGGCGCAGGGCAGTAACTATTACTTCAAAGTGCTCGGTTTTGAGGGCCAGGGCGGCAGCTATACCATCACCTTGAGTGGACCACCTGGTGTCATCTTTGAATTGGCCTTCGGCGATCAGGTCGAGGGCGACATGGGCGAAGTCAGCTCCATCGATTACTACCTTCGCCTGGACGCCGGCGACAATATGGCGCTAGACGTCCAGCCTGATGCGGAGACCGACATCTTGGTGCAGCTATTAGATCTGGACGAAAACGTGATATCTGAAGTTGACGAGGGGTTTAGCGGCGAAGCCGAGCAGTTAACCTTCACCGCGCCCGATTCGCCGGCTGACGGGGCCGTTTATCTGATCAGAGTCAGCGATTTCTCGGGCGAGTCGGGCGGAACCTTTTCAATGTCATTGGAGTAGGGCCTTGTTGAGCGAGTATGGGTAACTATTCTGTTAAGCTTCATCAGTCGTTACCTAACTCAACAGTAACGCTGTCGGATGTTAGGGATCAAATAATCGCCAAAAGCTCGTCGGGCGTCATACTCCGGCTTCCAGTCCCAATCGCGACGCGCAGGGTCATCATTTAGGTCCGCAGGCCAGCTATCCACGATTCCCTGCCGTCGCACATCCGGCTCAAAGGTGATGTCGGCATCTGGAAAAGCTTCCAGAACTATTTCGCGTATCTCCGCCGCCGAAAGGCTAAAACTGGTGACATTATATACCAGTCGCGATAGGCTCCCATGATCGACTGCGGCAACTTGCATCAGAGATTTCACCGCGTCCGGCATCACCATGAAGGGAATCCTCGTGTCTGGACGCACAAAACATTGGTAGGGCTTCCCCTGCGCCGCCGCGTGTAGCATCTCGGGGGCATAGTCGCTCGTCCCGCCGCTCGGCACTGTATAGGCGCTGATAAGCCCTGGAAAGCGGAGCGAACGAAAATCCAGCATGACCGGTCGTTCCGCCGCCAACTGGCGGTAATTCGTCGAGTAATACGCTCCCAGCAATTCTCCGTAAAGTTTATTGCACCCGTACATCGTCTGCGGTTGGTTCCAATCCCATTCCCGCACCCGGCTGTCGCGGGCTTTTGTGGCGGGGTCCGGCATACCGTAGGCTGCGATGGAGCTGGGAAAAATAAAGCGTACCGGCCTTCCCTGCCACTCCGACTGTTCAGCCGCCAGCTTGAGTAAACGAAGCGTCCCTTCTACGTTGACCCGGTGGGCTAGCTCAGGTGTAAACTCTCCGCGCGCTGATAATAAGGCGGCCAGGTGAAAAATTGTGTGGATCTCATACTCGGTAACGATGCGGCCTAATAGCGCATCGTCGAGAATGTCCCCGACAATGTGTCGCGACCGTCCCTCAAGCTCTGCGGGAAGCGGCTTAAGATCCAGCGTGAGCAGTTCATACCCCGGCCGTTCCGCAAAGTCGGCGACAAGCGCCTGCCCAATCTCGCCGGAGCATCCCGTGATCATCACAACTCTGGTGCGCATGAAAGACTCCTTTGTACGGTGTTAACTGGTAGCGACTTCTTCGCGACATTCCGGGTACCGCTCCATTCTAACGAGAATCTTTCCGGGAAACTACACGTTTCCGGGAAAGTGTGTGTTGCTAGCATCCAACTTTCGCGGACAATCGACCGGTTATGCGACAACGCGACATACTATGGTTCTGGCTGCCGCTCTTTGCAAGCTGGCTCCTGATGACGGCCGAAGGACCCACCGTTACCGCCGCGATCAACCGTCTTCCCAACGAAGTGATCATGCTCGCAGCCCAGGGTATCGTAGTCAGCCTCTCGGTGACCATAGAAAGCCCGATTATCAACATGCTGGCGACGGCCACAGCCCTGGTCAAAGATCGCCACTCCTATTTTCTCGTACGCCGCTTCACCCTTCACTGGGCGATTTTGCTAACGATCATTGCCGCCCTGCTGGCCTTTACGCCCCTGTTTAATCTTGTCGTTGTAAGCTGGATGGGTACGCCCGCTCAGATAGCGGGCTGGGTCCGCCCAGGCCTGCAGATTATGACCTTTTGGACTGCGGCAATCGCCTGGCGCCGTTTCCTGCAAGGCGTCCTGATCCACTTCGGTCATACGAAGTACGTCGCCTGGGGCACCGCCGTGCGGCTTGTTGCTTCCGGTGGAACTGCTATCGGGCTTGCGTTGTGGAGTGGGCTGGCGGGGGTCATCATCGGTTCCCTGGCGCTCATGACCGGCGTGGTCGCCGAGGCTCTGGTGGCTACCCTGGCCATACGGCCGGTGTTGCGCAATGAATTGGCGCCCCTTAATCAACCGGTAGCCGTCGAGAACGAACTCACGAACCGTGAACTTTTCTGGTTCCACCTGCCACTCGCCGGGACGGCGGTACTAACGCTTCTCGCGCAGCCTCTCGTTACTTTCAGCCTCGCCCGCCTGGACAATCCCACGCAATCCCTGGCCGCGTGGCCCATGATATTTCAGCTCTTGCTGATGGCGCGCGCTGCCGCCATGGCCCTTCCGGAAGCCGTGATTACGCTGACCCGCGGCCCCGACGCCTACGGTCCCATTAGGCGTTTCAGCTTTACGCTGGCCGTGTTGAGTGGCCTGGGGATGGTATTGTTGGCGCTAACGCCGCTGCTCCCGCTATATCTGCAAGGCGTTCAGGATACAGAGGCCGCGGTTGCCTCTTTGGCGGCCTATGGAACACGTCTATTCTTGATTTTTCCCGCCCTTTTTGTCGTCGTTAGCTGGCTGCGCGGCCTGCTCATAAGCCGCCACGCGACGACTATCGTCAATCTCGGCATGCTTGCCAATCTCGTCATCACGGCCATTGTGTTGGCGGTAGGCGTCGCGGGAAATTACCATGGCATTACGGTTGCCGCGCTGGCTCTGAACGCCGCTATCATCGTAGAGTTGATTTACTTGCTATGGCGAACCCAACAACTCCTCAACGCCGGTCCTATTTTTGGTTCGGCCCGCGAGTGGATTCCCGCTACCGTTGAAGCACGTTGGCGTAATCGCAACGGGTCATAAATGTCTCAAACAATAACTCTATGTTGAATGTTCGAATCCTGCCCCTCGGCCCCTTACAAACGAATTGCTATCTCGCGGCCTGCGATGAAACAGGCGACGTGGCCGTTGTCGATCCTTCGTGGGATGCGGAAAAAATCCTCGCTACGGTCGACGATCTGGGATGGCGAATAACCCACATTCTTTTGACCCACAGTCACTTTGACCACGTCGGCGCTCTTGCGGGCCTGAAATCCGCAACAAACGCACCGGTCTATGCTCACCCTGACGCTGTACCCATGCTGGCAGTGGCGTCAGATAGCGCGGCGCGTTGGGGACTATACCTTGAACAGCCGCAGGCGCCTGATGAAGAATTGGCAGAAGGTCAGATCCTCACAGTGGGTAACGTCAAATTCGAGGTGCTCTATACGCCGGGCCACGCACCCGGGCACGTTTCGTTTCATTCCCCAGTCTATCAGGTGCTCTTCGACGGTGATGTACTATTTCAGGGTAGCATTGGGCGGACCGATCTCCCCGGCGCCGAGTATCAGACCCTGATCGACGTAATTCGTGAAAAACTGCTTGTACTTCCCGATGAAACGCGCGTCTTGTCCGGTCACGGCAATCCCACGACGATTGGCGAAGAAAAGCGCACAAACCCGTTTCTGAGG
>JAICPS010000404.1 GCA_025929715.1 Anaerolineae bacterium
GAACCCACCCAGCACCCATTTGCACTGCTGCCGCTGCAGGGGCGTGGCCACGTAGCGGTAGCGGTAGATTTGGGCGACAATGCCGGCGCCAACCATGAGTGCGTCGACGAGGACGCCGGCCGGCGAAAAGCGTATGGTCGCATATGCGGGAACGAAGTAGGCCACCGCGGAGTAGGTCAGGCCGACAAGCACATAGATCCAGCTGCGGCGCGGGACAAAACGACTGTCGGGAAAGAGCGTCAACAGCAGGGGAATACAAGTCGCGCCGATCACGTTAATGAAGCCCACCACCCAATAAAGCGACGGATAGGCTTCGACAAGCAGAGTGTACTCAGTGGGCAGCCGCACGGGCACCAGTATCAAGGCAAGAGAGACGAACACAGCGAACCAGTCGTCTCGCCTACGCCAGACAAGCAGGCTGGCAAGAACGGCAAAACCGGCGATGAGCACGAGATCGAGGATCGTGCTGTTCCAGACGGCCAACGCCAGCCCGTGTTGGATCTGAGTCTCAGACGCGCCTGCTCGGCCCTGCTGGAGCTTCAGGAGCAGGCCGGCCGCAAACAGGCCAAGCGCCAGCGGAACGGTGGCCAGCCAGAGAATCCGCATCAGTAAGAGGAGAAGGCGCTCTCGTCTCATGACCTGTTATTAGCCACAACGGCCGCCCGGCTGGGCGCCGACAAGGCCCGCCACACTCGTTCCGGTGTATAAGGAATTTGCCGGATCCAGATGCCCGTGGCGTCGTGGATGGCGCTGGCGAGGGCGGGGGCGACGCCGTCTTTGGGAATTTCGGCGATGGCTTTGGCGCCAAAGGGGCCGCTCGGTTCCACCGTCTGCACCAGGATGACGTCCATGGCCGGCATCTCGTCGGCGCGGTAGATTTTGTAGGGGCCAAAGGCGGGATTGACCATGCGTCCATTTTCGTCGTAGGCCATCTCTTCACAGTGCGCGTAGCCCAGGGCCTGGGTCATGCCGCCTTCGACCTGCCCGCTGGCAGTGATGGGATTGATGGCCACGCCGCAATCCACGGCCATCACCAGCCGCTTCACCGTCACCTGCCCGGTTTCTGTGTCAACTTCGACTTCGGCAAACTGCCCGGCAAAGGGCGGCGGTGACTCGTGGCTGACGTAGCTGGCGGTGGCCATGATCTGTCGCTGATCCTGCTGGTGTAGGGAGTGCAGGGCGATCTTTTGCATGCTGACAGAGCGCCCATCTGGTGCGATGGCCTTGCGGTCGCGCAGCTCGACGCCGCCCCAGCCCTGTGGGCCGTCGTTCAGGTCTAACATCAGACCGGCACGCTCTTTAATCTGCTCGCGCACCATTTCGGCGGCCTTCTTCACGGCCGTGCCCGAGATGTATGTCGTGCTCGAGGCATATGCGCCTGTGTCGAAGGGCGTCATGTCGGTGTCGCTAGAGTAGATCACAATATCTTCCAACGGCACGCCCAGCACTTCGGCGGCGATTTGTGAGAGCACGGTGTCAGAGCCGGTGCCCAGGTCGGTGGCGCCGACGAGCACGTTGAAGCTGCCGTCGTCGTTGATCTTGATGCTCGCGCCGCCCATGTCCAGGCCCGGAATAGCGGTGCCGTGCATGCAAACCGCCATGCCCAGCCCGCGGCGCAGGTGGGGCTTGCCCGGCACGGCGTGCCAGTGGGGATCCTGACGGCGCTGCCAGCCAATGGCCTGCATGCCCTGGGCGATGCACTCATTTAGCCCGCTGGAGAGGATGACGGGCACTTCGGTGACGTTCTCCGCGTCGCCTTCGCCCAGGTGCGGCGCGATGTCCAGCGGGTCGCCGACGTTGACCCAGTTCTCGGCCTTGAATTCGACAACGTCCATGCCGATCCGCTCGGCCAGCTCTTCCATGTGTACTTCCAGCGCGAAGAGGGCCTGCGGCGCGCCGTAGCCGCGGTAAGCGCCGGGTACGGGGATGTTGGTGTAAACGACTCTGCACTCAAACTGCTTATTCGGACAATTGTAGGTGCTGAGGCCGCGCAGTCCACTCACCGTCTGCACGGTGAGCCCGTGGGTGGCGTAGGGGCCGGTGTTGCCGACGATGGTCATCTTCTGGGCCACGAGCTTGCCGTCGCGGTTGACGCCGCTCTTATAGGTGATTGTCTGAGGGTGGCGGGTGCGGCTGCTGACGAACTCTTCTTCCCGCGTCAACTCCAGGCGCACGGGCCGGCCCGTCTTGATGGTCAGGTGCCCCACGATATCCTCGATAAGCATCTCCTGCTTGGCGCCGAAACCACCGCCGATGCGCGGTTTGATGACGCGAATGCGGCGCACCGGTAGGCCGAGCAGGGGGGCGACCATGCGGCGCACGTGGAAGGGCACCTGTGTAGAAGTGCGGATCACCAGCCGCTCGTCGGCATCCCAGTAGCTTATCGCGATGTGTGGTTCGATAGGCGCCTGCTGCACCTGGTGCACCCGGTAGACGTTTTCGTAGACAACGTCGGCTTCGCGGAAACCCTGCTCCACATCGCCGACCTGAGCCTCGATGAAATGGCTGATGTTGTGCGCCGGATCGTGCGCGCCCGCGGTTTCCATTTCGGGTTCGTCGTGAATGACGGGCGCTCCCTCTTTGATCGCTTCGTTTTCGTCAAAGACGGCCGGAAGAACTTCGTATTCGACGCTGATCTTCTTGAGCGCCGCGGCGGCGATGTCCAGCGAGTCGGCGGCGACGGCGGCGACGCGGTCGCCCACGTAGCGCACTTTGTGGTCGAAACTGACCTGGTCGTGTGGGCGCGGGTTGGGATAGCTTTGCCCACCGGAAGCATAGCGCACACGCTCTACGTTCTTGTAATGAATGACGGCGTGTACGCCGTCCATGGCTCGCGCTTCGCTATCGTCAATGTCCAGGATGTGCGCGTGCGCGTATGGGCTGGTGAGCAGCTTGGCGTAGAGCATGCCGCGGATCTCAAAGTCGTCGACGAAGGCTGGGTTGCCCTTGGCCAGTTTCACGGCGTCTACCTTAGTTTCCGGTTTGCCCACGACGCTCATCTCGGGCACGTCGGGCGCGACGATGAACTTGGGCGGCCGGACGGTGCGGGTTTGGACCTCGCCGTCGCCCAGGTCGGGGCCCGGCTCCGGCTCGTGCTCCTCCGGCGAGGTGCCGCGGAAGAAGTCGAGGAAGTCTTTGTCGAACGTGCTGACCGGCGTGAGTACCGTGGGCTCGACGCGGCCCGGTTCTTCGCCGCGCATTACGGCGGCGGCCTCGAGCACCGCCTGCACCGGTTTGACGTATCCCGTCTCGCGGTCGAGGATACCAGAGAGGGCGTCGCGTGCTTCCTCTTCGGTTGGATCTGGGTTGCGCTCCAGCAGCGCCTTGGTCGCCAGGACCATGGCGGGCGTGGCGTAGCCCGATTGGATGGCGCCGGTGCGGATGAAGGCTTCCTGGATGGGATGCAGCCTCAGCCCTTCGGAGAGATGTTCGACGGTCTCAACGCGATGCCCGTCAGCCTGCGCCGCCAGCATAATGTCCGAGTTGACCAGAATGTCGTCGACAAGCACGGCCGCGGCGCCGGTCTCGCCGCTATCGCTGCCAAAACGTACGCTAAAAATTCCCTGCCGACGCAGCAGTTTCATCAGCGTTTCGCCGGGTTGGGTGGTGAGGGTTTGTTCCTCGCCGTTGAGGATGAGTTGGATTTGCATCGGGTTCTCTAGCTCTCCTTCAATTCTTCAAATACACGCTTTACCAACACCCGCGCCATTTCTTTCCGATATTCCTTACTGCCACGAAAGTCGGCAGGAGGGTCGAGGGTGTCGAGATCGTCGGGGCCGACCAGTACGGGGATGTGCGCGACGCCACAAAGCGCGAGAAGGGCCGAGCCATTGGGTAGCCGGCGGGCGACGGCGGCGACGATGGGGCTGTCTTGCGGCGTGCGGGCCACGCGGGCGTGCGCCGTTTGCCCGCCGGTTTCTAAAGAGACGCCCGTGAGGATGCCGTTCCGTAAATGCATGGCGAGTTCTGCAAGGAAGTCGACCAGGGGCATGATATGGCCGCCGGCGGCGGTGCGCACGGTCACTTCGGTGTTGTAGACGAGCAGCGCGGCGAGCAGCTCGCTTTCGCTGTCCCCGGCGACGATAACGCCGCCAATCGTGCCGGCCTGGCGGAAAGTGTTAGGCCCTTCGCGGCGGGCCAACTGGCGCAGAAGCTGCGGCGCGTCCTCGTCCTCCACGATCGTCTGAACGCGCACCATGGCGCCCAGCGAGAGCCGGCCGTTTGTAAGCGAAGCGGCGTCCTCGCCGTAGCTGACCTGGTCCAGGCCCAGCGCTTGCAGATCGACGACCTCGTCGACGCCGGCAAGGTTAGCATTCAACCGGGTACCGCCGGCCAATACAGCCGTGTTTACGCCCTCGCGCGCGACATGCTGCAGAGCATCCTCGAGGCTTTGGGGGCGATGATAGGTGTAGGGTCGGGGCATAAAATCGTCCCTTAGGGGTCGGCGTCAGCTATTCATCACGAATCAGCTTGTGGCTGACGCGGTTATGTCGTTCTATGTGTGGCACAAGGTCCAGGGTCAGAAGCCGGCCGTCTTCGACGACTATGTTGCCATTAATGATAGAAAGATCGACGTTTTGTGGGGCGCAGAAAGTGAGGGCGTTAAATGGATCGTGC
>JAICPS010000319.1 GCA_025929715.1 Anaerolineae bacterium
CAATTGTCTTCCGGGTTAATTGGGAGGCGGGTCGTAGCTAACCAACGTGGGAGCACCTCCTGAGGAGCATAACTCGTCGAACGCTGCATCACCATTCTAAGGAGGGATTGGGCATGTTAGCCCACATTGTAAAGAAGTGGTTCTTCGTCGTTCTCTTTTTGACGCTCTTTTTAGCCGTCGCCTTTGGTTTCGCCCTTGCGCAGGAGTCGCCGGACCTGCCCCAAACGCCGCACCAAGGTTGGATGGAGGCGGTGTTGACTCATCTGGACCGTTATCAGTTTACGCCGGATCTTCTGTTACATACACGAGCTGGTAAAACCCAACAACCGATTCCACAAGCGCCGTCAACTATGGGAGTTCATAATCGACTGGTATATCAGTCGCTGGCTGCCGGAGACTGGGACATCTATTACGTCGCCGGTAGCGGTGGGGTACCTCAGGTGTTGGGACGCACGTCGGACAGTGAAATCCACCCTCGTCTGAATCGTGGTGCGACACGCGTTGCCTTCGCCTCCGATCGCACCGGCAGCTTCGAGATCTTCATTGTAAACCCTGACGGGTCAAACTTCATCCAGGCAACCGGGAACGACTATGACGACGTCAACCCCGGGTGGTCGCCGGACGGTCAAAAGATCGCCTTCGAATCGTACCGGGACGGGCAGCCAGAGATCTATATTATGAACGCCGACGGGTCGGGCGAAACACGGCTGACCAACCATCCGAGCTATGACGGCATGCCTACCTGGACGCCCGATGGCACCCAGCTCACGTTTGTCTCGTTCCGCGACGGAATCTTCCAGATTTATAACATAGCCGCTGACGGCAGTAATGAGCAACGTATGGTTACTCCCGTCCATAGTCTGTATCCATCCTGGTCGCCTACCGGAGAGCAACTGGCCTTTAGCGGCGATCAATACAATGACGGATGGCTTGACGTGTGGACCATTGATCAAGATGGAACGAATCTTCAGCCTCGATGGTACGCGGGTCAGCAGCATGACGGGTGGATTGGCAGCTGGGTTGAAAATGCGCCCGAATGGTCGGTTTACGGTACCGTCGTTAATTACATTTACTACGCGGGCAACTGGTACTGGACCGAAGGAAATCTCGTCGAATGGACGTTACATGGGGGCTCGGTTGGAACATCACAATTGCCTATGAGCGACGGGGTCAGCTGGAATCCGGACGTCGTTTCCACAGATGCCACGGCTCCAGTGATGCCTCCGTTTGCTATTCCACAATACGCGCGCCGCGTTGTGCACGCCGACTGGCAACCGGCAACCGATACAGGCACGGGTACCTATGGCTATGACGTCCAGGTGCGGGAGTATCCCAACGGGAGTTGGGAGAATGTTTCTCACTCGCCGTTAAGCCAGCTCAATGCGACAGTACCAGGTGGTAAGCGTTATTATTTTCGCGTGCGCGCCATGGATGGAGCCTATAATTTTTCTGAGTGGTTCTATACCAGTTCCGTAACGGTTTATGGATGGGCACTCAACAGTCAGGTCAGCGACAACCGTGGCTTTCCACTGTACGACGTCGCCGTGACCACAGAGCCAGCCTCATTCCGAGCCTTTGAGATTGAGAGCGGGAATCATATGAATTATGTCGGGAGCGTGGGAAACATATATAGCGGGCAATGGTCTCTGGACGGGTATGGTCAAGCGCTCAGCACCATGTTCCCCGGCAATACCGATACAACAGCTGCCATCGTTCTACCGCCGGAGAACAATGTGATAAGTGATGGCGGTTTTGAAAGCGGCGGCTTACAAGAATGGAACGTAAATGAACCCACGCTGGTCTCAGTTAACAACTCCGACAACCATACGGGCAGCCATCATCTGGATTTCGACTCGCAAACAACCACGGAGCTTGCGATCAGCCAGACGGTAACAATCGCGGTCAATATGCCCAATCCGACGTTATCCTTTTTCTACCGCTTTGAGGACGACGGTACAGGCGGCGATGCCGGGTTGGAAGTTGAGCTAGCCTGGGATCAGTCTACACAGACAATTTTCACGGCGAGCAGCGAAACAGATGGCTGGCAACATACCTGGAAGGATTTGTCTCCATGGGTCGGCGAGTCGGTCACGATGACGTTCAGGCGGCCTGCAGGCAATCCCTTACTTGTCATGTTGGACGATGTCTCGCTGGGCTCGACCTCGTCGGATCTATGGCTGGGCGACAGCGGTGCACTAGCAGCGCTGCCGGGCGAAACGGTAATTCGCACACTTCATTACGGCAATCACGGTGGGGTGGGAGCGCCGGGCACGGGCATTACGCTGACTCTGCCAGCCGAGCTGACGCTGGTCAACGCTTCGCCCGCGCCAACAGGGACGGGTCCTCTGTACTGGGATCTGGGCGACATCCCGGCGGGCGAATCAGGCAGCATCGTGCTTACCCTGACGATGAGCAGCACTGCGTCAATGCTCGACACGACAATTGGGCAGGTCGAGCTCGCGACGGAGTATGAAGCATACACCGTGAACAACGACGTAGACCTTGCCTTCCTCGTAGGGCGTAGACTGTTGCTGCCGCTATTCGTCAGGGGATAGCGCAAACAGCTCTTGACAGGCGCTACACTTCAGCTACAATAGCTGTGTTAAACCCCCCCGGTGGGGGGTGGGTCAAAGGAAGAAGGCTATGGACGAAGTATTGCGCAAAGACGTGACGCGCCGGCTGGCAAGCGCCGCCGGGCATCTCAAGGGCATCGAGCGGATGGTGGCTGAGGATACCTACTGCATCGACGTGATCCAGCAGATCCAGGCCGTGCAGGCCGCACTAAACAAGGTCAACACCATGATCCTGGACAACCACCTGCACACCTGCGTGACGACTGCCATCCGTGGCGACGACCCCGACGAGCGCGAACAGGTGCTCAAAGAGGTGACCAACGTCTTCGCCATGCATGGTAAGCGCTGAGTACGCGACACTCGTCAAAAGCTCAAGAAACTTTAAGCTACAGGAGCATTTCATGTCTTCAAAAACATTCGTCGTACCCAACATTAGCTGTGGGCACTGTGTACACACCGTCGAGATGGAAGTCGGCGACCTGCCCGGCGTAACAAGCGTTAAGGCCGACCAGCAAAGCCGCCGCGTTACGGTGGAGTGGGAAGAGCCGGCAAGCTGGGAACAGATTGCGGCCGTGTTGCAGGAGATTAACTATCCGCCGGCAAATACAATTCAAATTAGTTAAATACAGCCTGGTAAGCGGCTGTCGCCGGCTGCCAAGCCCTATCAACCTATGGCCGAACTAAAACAAATGACGCTCCCCGTTACGGGCATGACCTGCGCCAACTGCGTGGCGTCGGTGGAGCGCAATTCAAAAAAAGTTGAAGGCGTCGCCGACGCGGTGGTGAACTTCGCCAGCGAGAAAGTGACGATCACCTATGATCCCGCGGTGCTGAAGAGCGCGCAGCCGGTGATCGAGCGCATCCGGCGCGCCGGCTACGACGTTGTGGAAGCAGCCGACGAGGAAACGTTGGAAGACGCCGAAGCGGCGGCGCGCGCGGCCGAGATCCGCCACCAGTGGACGCGCCTCATTGTGGGCGCCATTTTCACCGTTCCCCTGTTTCTGATGAGCATGGCTCGCGACTTTGGCCTGCTGGGTATGTGGGCGCACGCGGATTGGGTCAATTGGCTCTTCCTGGCGCTGGCAACGCCGGTGCAATTCTACGTGGGCTGGGATTATTACGTTGGCAGTTACAAGAGCCTGCGCAACGGCAGCGCCAATATGGACGTGCTGGTCGCCATGGGCTCGTCTGTCGCCTACTTCTATAGTTTTGCGGTGCTCGTCGCGCAAAGCGTCTTTAATAGTATGGCCTTGGGCCAGCACGTCTACTTCGAAACGTCGGCGGCAATCATCACGCTCATCGTGATGGGCAAGCTGCTGGAGGCGCGCGCTAAGGGTCGCACCAGCGAAGCGATTAAGAAGCTGATGGGCTTACAGGCTAAGACGGCGAGGGTGGTACGCGACGGCCGGGAACTGGACATACCCATCGCCGAGGTTGTACAGGGAGACGTGGTGATCGTGCGTCCCGGCGAGAAGATTCCGGTTGACGGCGTCGTCGTCTCAGGCCATTCGGCCGTGGACGAAAGTATGATCACGGGCGAGAGCCTGCCCGTGGAGAAAGGCGAGGGCGATCGCGTGACCGGCGCAACGCTCAACAAACAGGGTCTGCTAAAATTCGAGGCCACCAGGGTGGGCCGCGAGACGGCGCTGGCGCAGATCATTCGCCTGGTGGAACAGGCTCAGGGCAGCCGCGCGCCGATCCAGCGCCTTGTGGACCGTGTCGCGGCTTATTTCGTGCCCGCGGTCATTATTCTGGCGCTCGCAACCTTTGCCGTCTGGCTGTTGAGCGGCGCCGACTTCGTACCGGCCCTGCTGCGCCTCATCGCGGTTCTCGTCATCGCCTGTCCCTGCGCCATGGGACTGGCAACGCCGACGTCAATCATGGTCGGTGTGGGCAAAGGCGCCGAGAAAGGCATCCTCTTCAAAAACAGCGCAGCCCTGGAACAGGCGCACAAGGTGACCGCCGTCGTGCTGGATAAGACCGGCACGATTACGAAGGGCGAGCCGGCGGTGACCGATGTGATGATTGGAGAGACAGGAGACGGGGGACGGGAGACGAACCGGTCTCCTGTCCCCCGTCTCCCGTCTGAGATCCTACACCTCGCCGCCTCCGCCGAGCGCGGCTCAGAGCATCCGCTGGGCGAGGCAATTGTGCGCGCGGCGCAGGAGCAGGGACTGGCGCTGAGCGAGCCCACAAACTTTGAAGGAATCGCCGGGCACGGCATCCGCGCTACAGTGGACGGGCGCGACGTTCTGCTCGGCAACCTGCGCCTGATGCAGCGTGAGGGCGTGCATCTCAACGGGCTTGAATCCCGCGCGCGGACACTGCAGGATCAGGCCAAGACGGCGATGTGGTTGGCGGTTGACGGGCAGGCCGGCGCCATCATCGGCGTTGCCGACGTGATCAAAGATGGCTCCAGAGAGGCCATCGCGCAGATGCAGCGCCTGGGCCTGACGGTGGTCATGATCACGGGCGACAACGAGACGACGGCGCGCGCCATTGCCCAGGAAGTCGGCATCGACCGCGTTTTTGCCGAGGTAGCGCCCGGCGAGAAGGCGCAGCACGTCGCCCGCCTGCAAGGAGAGGGCTACGTGGTAGCCATGGTTGGGGACGGTATCAACGACGCGCCTGCGCTGGCCCAGGCCGACGTGGGCATCGCCATCGGTACCGGCACGGACGTGGCCATCGAGACGGCCGACGTGACCCTGATGCGCGGCGACCTGCGCAGCGTGGCCCAGGCCATCCGGCTATCAAGAGCAACCATGGGCAACATCAAGCAGAACCTGGGCTGGGCCTTCGGCTACAACGTGGCCCTAATCCCTATCGCCGCCGGCATCCTGGCCCCCTTCGCCTGGGCGCCCGACTTCCTGCGGCAGCTACATCCCATCCTCGCCGCCGGCGCCATGGCCTTTTCCAGCATCAGCGTCGTCGGCAATGCTTTGCGGCTGCGGCGGGTGCGGATTTAAGGCGATCAATCTGTAGAAAACAATAATGTTGGCCATGTTGGCCATCTTGCAAATTGACGTCCCTGTTTCGATTATTCGCTCAGGAGCCACGCTTTTTTATCTGCCGCGCCAGCACTTCGCCAAAGGCCGCGTTAGGGATCGGCAGAAATGGGCGCGGGCAGGGGGGCA
>JAICPS010000669.1 GCA_025929715.1 Anaerolineae bacterium
CCTGTCCGACAGGCGGAGCGTATCTGTTTGCAGATGGCACGGGTAGTATAAGCCTCTGTCCTGTAGAGCGCCCATCGCGGCAAGGCTGGAGCACCAACCCGCAACCCGGCCAAGTCAAACGCCGGGCGACAGAGGAGCGGCCGAACGGGTGGTCAGACACCCGCCGGCCTGACCCTGAACCATGATGGGAGAACATCATGTCCAAGGCTCTTGCCGACCATACCACAGCCATACCCAAGCTGATCCGGCTGACCAGCGCTGTCGATAACGTCCGTCAAGGTGGTGTAAAATCCGAGGTGGTCACCGCTGGGCCTTTGGTCACGCAGCGACGGGCTTGAGGAGTGCGGACTGGGCGTCGTCATCAAGGGACGCGACGCCGGCCATGGTTTCCAGTGTCAGATAACGGTGCTGCAATTGCCACTCGTCGTTCTGCTCCAGGAGGATGGCGCCGACGAGCCGACGGATGCTGGGTTCATTGGGGAAAATGCCGACAACATTGGTGCGGCGCTTGACCTCCTTGTTCAATCGTTCCAGAGGGTTGGTGGAGTAGATTTTGGGCCAGTGGGCACGCGGGAAGTCCATAAAGGCGAGCACGTCGTGCTCGGCCTCATCCATGACCGCAGCCAGCTTGGGAAAGCGCTGACGGAGGTGATCGGCGACATGGCGCCACGCCTCGCCGGCGGTGGCGCGGTCCGGCTGGGTGAACACGGTGCGCACCGCGGCGGCAATCATGGAGTGCTGCCCCTTGGGGGCATAGGCCAAGAGATTCCTCATGAAATGAACTCGACAGCGCTGCCAGGTGGCGCCGAGAACCTGGGTGATCGCCGACTTCAGTCCTTCATGGGAATCGGAGATGACCAGCTTGACGCCGGCTAAGCCGCGCTGTTTCAAAGTGCGCAGGAAGTCGCCCCAGAAGACCGCAGCCTCCGACGGGCCGATCCCGAGGCCGAGGATCTCGCGCCGGCCATCGGTGTTGACGGCGGTAGCGATTATCACCGCGACGCTAACGATGCGACCGCCCTGGCGAACCTTCAGGTAAGTGGCGTCGAGCCAGAGATAGGGCCACTCGCCGGTGATCGGGCGGTTGAGGAAATCGTTGACCCGGTCGTCGATCTCTTCGCACAGCTTGGAGACCTGAGACTTGGAAATGCCGCTCATCCCGAGCGCCTGGACCAGGTCGTCGACCTTGCGGGTCGACACACCCTGGATCCAGGCCTCCTGGATGACCGCGACCAGAGCCTACTCGCCGGTTCTGCGGGCCTCCAGAAAGGGCGGGAAGTAGCTCCCGGTGCGCAGCTTGGGGATCTTCAGGTCGAGCGTGCCCAGGCGCGTCGCCAGCGTCCTGGGGCGGTGTCCATTGCGGTAGTTGGAGCGTTCCCCGGAGCGCTCGTGACGGCCAGCGCCGCACAAGTCGTCGACCTGGAACTCCATCAGACGCTGCAGCGCGGTCTGGGCCAGCTCCTTCAGAAAATCGGTGCTGTCGGCCTTCTGAATCAGCTCGAACAGGGTCATCTTCTCATCGGTCATCGTGTCGATCTCCGGCTGTGGGTTGTGTCTCGCAACTTGACCCTACCTCAGAGGCACGATGACCACCTCATCCTTCCACGGCACTTCGTCGCCGCTCCCGCGGCAGCCTTCAGGGCCGAATTTCCACCACTCCAGGGGACACTATCTCCCTGGCGCGTGTAGGCCTGCTCGAACCGGCAGGACCCATCGACATCCATGACCAGGGAGCCGGGCTGGTCGGTCAGATGCATCCATGCCGTATAGCCGAGAAGCCGACCTTGACCGGACAAACGCTGGGTGTAGAACAAATCCCGTATCGACGCCGACGGCACATGATAGGCATCGAGCGCGGACGCGACTGTGGCGGTGCAGGGATGACTGTTGACCCGGTCAAGCGTTGAAACGGTCACTTGGCTGGGCGCTTCAAGCCTGGGGGGATGCCCTGCACATGCGGACACAAGGACTGCGGCAAGCAGAGCCGGCATGGGCATCCATGAGCTGAAAGGAATGCGAAGACGGATCATGCTTAAGACAGACGCGGAAATAAGTGATGCATTTGGCTCCTCCACACTGGAGGCATTTCGCCCTGCACATTCCAGCAAACTGCATCACTTATTTCCGCGTCTGTCCTTACCTCCCGGATACTGTCATGAACGAACCATCGGGAGCGGCGGCTGTGCGTGAACCATCCGTCCAACCGCTCCCATGGAAACACCAGCATCAGCATCAGCCCAAACCGGCTTCCAGACATTCCTTACGACCTTCATGAGAACCGGACGTCGCTTACGTCGATGGAGACTATCAGCGGATCGAAATTTGGACTGCGGTCCGA
>JAICPS010000445.1 GCA_025929715.1 Anaerolineae bacterium
CTACAGCCTTCGCCTACACGTACATCTACTCCTACCTACACTCCGCAGCCTAAGCCAACGGCAATGCTCGTTGCTACGACACCAGCGCCCGCAACGGCGATCCCTACGGCAACGCCAATTCCAACATCAAGCGCCACACCGCAAGCCACACCGTGCGCTGCGCCGGGCCACGTTGAAGCCGGCGCCTTTTCCAGCGCTACAACGGGCGCCGAGCACCATTACAGCATCTATTTACCGCCCTGTTATGGCTCAGACGGCCGAACGTACCCGGCGCTATATCTGCTCGCCGGAAACATCCACGACGAGACGAAATGGGACCAACTAGGTATGGATGAGGCGGCCGATGCCGCCATCCTCGAAGCCGGCGCGCCGCCGCTGTTAATCGTGATGCCCGAGGGTGGTTGGATTGCCGATAATACCTCCGGCGGCCCAGGGTCGTATGAAACGGTCATTCTGTACGAACTGATACCCTACATAGAAAGCAACTACTGCGCCTGGCCCGAGCCGGCCGGACGGGCAATCGGCGGCCTTTCACGAGGCGGCTACTGGGCGCTGGAAATCGCCTTCCGCTTTCCCCACCTATTCACGAGCGCAGGTGGGCATAGCGCCGCTCTGCTGGATCTGTTCGCGGATCCGGCGATCAATCCACAATTTACCGCCCTAAACAGCGATCTCGGTAGCCTGCGCGTCTATCTGGACATTGGCGACAACGATCACGTGCGGCTCAACACGATCAGGCTTCACGACGACATGGCAGCCGCCGGTGTGCCGCACGAATGGCATCTGAACACGGGCCAGCACGTGGACCAATATTGGGCCGAGCATACCGATGATTATCTGGCCTGGTATGTTGCGCCATGGTCTGCCGAACGATCCTCCTACCCAAGTTGCACGCATTAAAAGGTCTAAGCGAGACTCGTCACTAATTTCTCAGGAGTCACAATGCAGACCTACCGCCTTAATCCTAATGACTAGCCTGGCCGGCGTCGGCGCGTCAGCCAGGCCATAGCCGTCAGGACGACGAGGCTCAGCACAATAAGCATGAGCAGCTTGGTCACCGGATTCGGCGCGAAAATGGCAACAAGGCCGAAGACGCTGGCGACCAGGTAATAGCCGACGACAATCTCGCGCGTCGGTAGCCCAAAGTCAGAAAGGCGAAAATGCAAATGGCCGCGGTCGCCGCGAAAAGGACTTTTCCCGCGCCGCGCGCGGTCGAAAATCTGCCAGGCCACGTCCATGATCGGCACTGCAAGAACCAGTAAGGCAGTCGCAATCTTGGCCGGCGATAGGATCGACATCGTCGCCAGCCCATACCCCAGGAAGTAGGCGCCGGCCGAACCCAGAAAGATGCGCGCAGGCGCGAAATTGAAGGGCAGAAAGCCGAGTAAGGCGCCCGCCAGAGCCAACGGGAACGCAGCCACCGTCGTTTGGCCCAGACGGTATCCATGCCAGGCAAACAGCAGCGCGGCTATCGTCCCGACGCCAACTGCCAGCCCATCCAGACCGTCGAGAAAGTTCACCGTGTTTACCATGCCCACGATCCACAGCGACGTTAACAAGAACATAACCAAAGCATCAGCCGCATCGGCCCGCCAATCAAGCTCATAAGGGCCAACTAGCGGTACCGTAAAGCGCTGGATGAATATCTGGTGGCTCATAGCAACGCCTACCGCCAGGAACTGGATGAGAAACAGAGTCCAGGGAGGCAGTTCCAACCGGTCGTCAAGGAGGCCACCGGCGAACATTAGAACACTGCCCCACAGCACGCCGCGCAGAAGGCGCGCATCGTCTGGATTGGCAAACGGCGGAAAGGGGGGCAGGAGCAGCCAGGCGAGCGCCGCGCCCACGAGAAAAGCCGCAAAGATCGATATGCCGCCCAGTTTAGGGATTAACCCGGGATGGCGCCGCCTTCCGCCGGGTCGGGCAACGATGCCCAACCTCAAGGAAACACGGTGTGCCAGCGGGGTCGTTAGCAGCGCTACAATGAACGCCACTGTGAAAACGATCAGGAATGCCGCCGGATTAGCCAGTACCAAATTGGCGGTCTCCGGCGTCGCCGAGTCCAGGTACAATGTAGCCGATATTATTCAGGCGCTGGTCGACCTTGGCCACGTAAATTGAAACGTCAGGATGCGCCTCCTGCAGCCGCTCAATTCCTTCTGGCGCCGCCAGGATTCCCACAAACTTAATGCGCTCGGCGCCCCATTTTTTCAATATGTCCACGGCAGCCACTGCCGAGCCACCGGTCGCCAACATGGGGTCCAACACCAGGCACAACTGCACCGTGGGCGCCGTGGGCAGCTTATTGTAGTAAAACACTGGTCGTAGCGTCTCTTCATCGCGATATAGACCAATGTGCCAGACTTCGGAGCCCGGCATCATCTCCCAGATGCCGTCAACCATTCCCAGTCCCGCGCGCAATATCGGTACGAGGCCGATCTTCTCCGTAAGTTCGTGGCCCTGCGCGCTGCCCATCGGTGACTCCACGGTCGTTTCCGTCAGGGACAGATCCGCGGTCGCTTCATAGGCCATCAGAATGGCAATTTCTCGAATCAGCTGCCGGAATTTTTTGGGCTCGGTGTTGACATTGCGGAGCAGCGTCAACTTATGCGATACAAGCGGATGTTTTGACTCATAGACCATTCTATCCATAGACCTCCATCATTCAGTGGACTAATTCCGGCAATTCATGCTCCCGCGCATTAGATCACGACACGACACCGTTGACGACACGGCAAGATAAACATAATTTGTAAAGATACGCAACATCTTTCTCATGAAGTATAATCGCGGTCGATTTATGAGCGAGCAGACAGATTCCCGACGACAAATATCGCCCCGCGCCAGGTCCGATGAAAAACGGCTCGATGGGCTTCTCCGCCCGCAGTCGCTGGAGGAATTTACCGGGCAGGAACTGTTAAAGACCAATCTTGGCATTCTTATTGAGGCGGCGCAGGCTCGTGGTGAACCTTTGGACCACATCTTATTTCACGGTCCACCCGGCCTGGGCAAGACGACTCTGGCGCACATCGTCGCCAACGAAATGAGCGTCAACATCCGTATCACCGCCGGTCCTGCGATTGAACGTTCCGGAGATCTTGCCGCGATTCTCACGAACCTGCGGGCAGGCGACATTCTTTTTATCGACGAAGTGCACCGCCTGGGTCGGGCTGTCGAAGAGATCCTTTATCCGGCAATGGAAGATTTTGTCCTCGACCTTGTAGTCGGCAAAGGGCCGGGCGCGAAGAACGTTCGTCTCAAGCTGCCTCGCTTCACCGTCATTGGCGCCACCACGCGGCTGGCCATGCTGACTGCCCCCTTGCGGTCCCGCTTTGGCGCGCATTACCGCATGGAATTCTACGAGCTGGAAGCAGTGCAGGAAATCGTATTACGAGGGGCCGACATCCTGCAGGTACCGATTGAAGAAGAAGGCGCCGTCGTGATTGCCCACCGCGCGCGCGGAACGCCGCGCGTCGCTTTACGTCTGTTGCGTCGCGTTCGCGACTATGCCCAGGTTCGCGCCGACGGCAGAATCACCGTTGACGTTGCGCACGCAGCCCTGGATCTTCTGGAAATTGACGAGCTAGGACTCGATAATCTCGACAGGCGGGTCCTGGGCTCCATAATTCAGAAGTTTAGCGGTGGTCCCGTTGGTCTCGAAACGATTGCCGCTTCTATCAGCGAGGAGGCGGATACAATTATGGATGTTGTCGAGCCATACCTCTTGCAACTGGGCTTCATCGAACGGACGGCGCGGGGACGGGTTGCAACTCATCACGCCTACGACCATCTTGGGATTCCAGGCCCGGCGCCTCGACAACAGAACGATAGCGAGCAGCCCAGATTGTTCGAAGACTGAGAAATGCGTATGGTGGACTTAGCTCGTATCCTGATTATTATCGGCCTGGCGATCGCTTTCGCCGGGTTCGTTATACTGATCGCCGTTCGTTACTTCCCCTGGTTAGGTAATCTTCCCGGTGACATCCGCGTCGAAGGCCGAAACTTTCGCATCTATTTTCCCCTAGCAACGATGCTCCTGATCAGTATTCTGGGCACGATTATCCTCAATATCGTCATCCGCATCTTTCGCAGATAATTC
>JAICPS010000289.1 GCA_025929715.1 Anaerolineae bacterium
ACGCTGTGCTCACGCGCCACGACGACCCATAGTCGGCGGCCGCGTTCGCCTGCCTCTTGGAGGGTCCACAATTCACCGCCGTATGCCTCATATACCGCGCGCGGCTTTCGTGGATCTGGATCGCCTTGCAGCAGACCATGATCGTCAAACGACACGTAGCGCAACGCTGGCAGGTAAGATCCATCGCTGGTATGAAGAACGGCGTCGCCGGGCATCCGATGTTCGCCAACAAAGTTTGCCACTTCGCGGTATGGCGGTTTGATTGGTTCGGACACGATGTAGAGGACAGTCCCTACCGCCATCAGAATTCCGCTGGCGGCCACGAGGTATGGCAGGGGCGTCTGTCGCCTGGTAGTCGCGCAGGCGAGCACCAGGCTCAGAAATGGCGCCGCGGCAGCCATCGTGCGTTCAGGAAGAAAGAACGGGCGCAGGGCGTAAATAGTGATCGGAATGCTAATGACACAGGTGATCACGAGCAGAGGCAGTGCATCATCGGACTCGATCTTCGAGCGCCGAACTTTCAACATTTCCATGACGTAAACGACGCTCGTGCCAAGAAACAAGAATAGCGCGAGACCACTGTACCAGGTGTGAGTGGAATACCCGAAGAGCAGAAATATAAACGTCGTCAGCAACTTTAAGAAAACCAGTTCTTGCTCACCGCCCTGTACCAGTGGGCGCAAGCTTCCCAGGTCATATTGAGACTCTCCCAACAGGATAAGTACCCACGGTAGAAAGAGTAAGAGTAAGACAACACCGACGAAGACAGTGCGGCGCAGGGCGCGTTGATTTTGGCGTTGGGACAGTGCATGAATTCCAACGGCGAAGAGCACGATGAGCGCAAAGAGATGCGTATAGATTGCAAGCAGCGCCAGTAAACCGAACGCAAGCCACCAGCGCCATCCATCCGACTCTCGCGCTTTGAGGTAAGCGAGGAGAGAGGCCGAGATAAGGAACATCAGCAGTGCATACATGCGTAGCTCGTGGCTGTAAAAGATGTGAAACGGCGAGATGGCCACTAAAAGCGCCGCAATCAGAGCAAGCTGTCGCCGCGAGTACAGTTTCAGGGCGAGCGCGTAAACGACAGGAATCAGCAAAAGCGACCAGAAGACGTCCGGAAGCCGGATGAGCGCATCACCGCGCACTCCTGTCGTCTGCCAGAAGTGCAATAGAAGATAATAAAAAGGTGGGTGGCTACTGTTGGCGACATTGCTGAGTATTGACCAAACTGGAAGTTGTGCAGTGAGATAACTGACCGACTCGTCAAACCACAGACTTTCGCGACCGACGGTGGCAACTCTTAAGACGGTCGCCAGTATCAGGATAGCGCCAAGCGCTAGAAGGGAGCGTATTCTCGCCGTAGTGCTGGAATTCAACTGTGACCACTCCCGCCGCCAATTACTCGTAGTACCTGCCCAACGAATTGTCGCGCGCTGCGTTTGTGAGTGCGACCCCGACAATCCGTACCCTTGC
The DNA here is from genome assembly GCA_025929715.1 of Anaerolineae bacterium. GTDB lineage: Bacteria > Chloroflexota > Anaerolineae > Promineifilales > Promineifilaceae > JAAYYY01. The sequence goes on from JAICPS010000289.1 coordinate 1,474, forward strand.
TTTCTCCAGCAACTCTCTGGCATGCTCGGCATGGTCCCGCCGCGTTTTGCCCGCGCTCACGACAAGCAACACACCGTCTACCCTCGCGCCCAGCACAGCAGCATCGGTGACGCCGATCACCGGAGGCGCGTCAATCAACACCATGTCGGCATTCTCCTTCAACATATCTAAAACACGTTCCACCTTGCGTGAGCCAACCAAATCTGCTGGATTTGGCGGCTTTGGGCCGCTTGGCAGAATCGAAAGGTTCTCGACTGTAGTCTGCTGCAGTACAAGTCCGGCGTTTTCGTCCAGAATCATCGTCGTCAATCCCACCTCGTTATTGACGCCAAAGAGCTCGTGCAGCGAGGGCCGGCGCAGGTCGCAATCTACGAGAATCGTGCGGCGGCCTCCCTGCGCCATAGTAACTGCCAGATTCGCAATCGTCGTGCTTTTGCCCTCGTCGGGCGCGGGAGAGGTGACCACCAACGTCCGCAGTGGCTCGTCGAGGCTGTAAAACGAAAGGTTCGTGCGCAGCGTGCGATACGCTTCGCTGGCGGGCGACCTTGGATCAGTCAGCGTAATCAAATTCATATCTCCAATCCCCAATCTCGTCCGAACGACGTTCGGTTAGTCTCCAATCACCCCTCACTACTGCGGAATCCTGCCAATAACCGGAATTTCTAGATAGCGCTCGACATCCTCAGCACGTCTAAGAACGCCAGATTCAATCCATTCCAGGATGAAAATCACGACGATACCGAGCAGTGCGCCAAAGACGGCGCCGGCGGCTGTATTGATCTTAGTTTGGGGACTTGCCAGGGCTACTGTGGGGTTATCAATCAGTTCGGCCTCAATGCGATCCTCTTCACGGAGGTCGGCGTTATCAAGACGGCGACGCGCAATCAATGTTTCCGCCCAGGCGCGCGCAATGTCGCGAGCCAGATCGGGATTTGTGTTTTCGACCTCAATTTGAATGATAGATTCGGACGTTGCCGCCGCCACCCTCACATCGCCAAGTAGAGCCTGCGGCTGCATATCTAGCTTCAATTGGTCAATTACGTCCTCGGCGCGCAAACTGCTGCTGAGCCACGCGGCAAAATCAAGTAGTCGCAGGCGCACGGCCTGCGTCTGTCCAAAATCGGGACGCGACGTGATCAATAATCGCGCGGAAGCCTCATAGACCGGTGTCTGCATGCGGCTAAAACCAAATGCCGCCCCGGCAGTCAACACGGCAAGTAAGATGATTAGCCAGCCGCGCTGGCGTAAGATGCGCATGTAATCCTTGAATTCCACAGACGATCTCCTGTTTCTACTCTCTTGGTATCTCGGCCAAGACAGAATAGCCTAGCGTTTCCAGTTCGTGCCGCTCACGGATTGTGGGATCGACGTATTCCACGACCGCAGCCAACGCCACGCCAGAAGCCAGCGCCAGCGCCAATCGTAGAGGCAAATCCAGTTGGCTGCGTATTCCTGCCGGCAGTGGATTGACGATTGCCTCATCTAGAGGAGTCAACAGGGCCGGCTGATCGCCTAACTGCGTTAAGACATCGTCGTTGCGTTCCTGCAAAACCACAATGGCAGCATCCATTATCTGGGTCAACAGCTCGGGGTCGTTATGCACCAGGGAGAGTGTAAACATACTGCGCGCGTTGTCGGCTGCCAGGCCGCCCTGCACTGCGCCGGGCGCAACGTCGATACCACGGTTCGATAGCTCTTCGCTGACAGCCTGCCCGAACTCGTTCCCCTGCACCCAATCGGTCAGCGCATTTACGATGTATTCGGAGGTCAGCCAGTTGTAATAACGTTGCTCATCGGACTCGACGGGACCTGACACCGGCGGCTGACCCACCAGGAACCGCACACCGACGTTATAGACTGTTGGCGGTCGTCGATACGTCGCCAATCCGGCGACAAGCACGATGACAGCCGGAATAACGACCAGGAGCCAACGCCGCCGGAAAACTTTCCAGATAACTTGTAATTCCATGGTCAATACTCGATTCGACTTGATCGAGCCGCTACAGTCCTCGCAACAGCCTGTTTCAAAAATTGGGTAAGCTTCTGTTTAAACACAGAAGCATCAAATTGTTTTGCGTGGGCGCTGATCGTGGCTGAATCTGTATCGTCTGGCTCGAAAGATTTCACCGTCTTGATGATAGCATCGACAGACTGCTCAGCAAACAGCGCGCCAGTACCGGGAACAACTGTCTCTAAAGCGCCACCTGCGGCGTAGGCGATTACCGGTCTTCCGGCTGCCATGGCTTGGATTGGTGCAATGCCAAAGTCCTCTTCACCGGGAAACAAAAACGCGCGACAACGCGCCATGAGATCGGGCAATTCTTCGTCACTCACATAACCCAGGAAATTGACGTTTGGTCCTGCCATAGCTTCTAGACGCCCCCGATCACGCCCGCTTCCGGCAATATATAGCGGCCGGTCGAGGCGATTAAAGGCTTCGATCAATATGTCCACACGACGGTAAGGCACTAGTCTGCCGACCATGAGGTAATAATCTTCAACGCGAGTTGACGGCCGAAAGCGCCCTGTATCTACGGGCGGGTAAATAATAGTCGAGTCCCGGCCGTAGTGCCGGGCGATACGCCGACGCACCTCCTGCGATATGGCAATGAAATGATCGACGCGATCGGCGGCGACGCGATCCCACAGCCGCAAATAGTGTAGAAAGGGAATCAACGCCCGCCGCGCGAGCCATCCCAGATTTTCCTGTTGCGCATACTGATGATAGCGCCAGACGTAACGGGTTGGCGTCAGACAGTAGCAAACATGGACTGTCTCCGGTCCGGTGACGATGCCGTGGCAGAAGCCGCTCTTGTTGCTGAGTACCAGGTCGTACGCGCGGAAGTCGAATTGTTCAAAGGCCAGCGGATAAAAGGGGAAATAGAGTTGCTGGCGCCGGTGCGCCCAGGGCAGCCGATCGATAAATGAGGTGCGGATGTCCCATTCGCGCCAGTGTTGGGGCATTTGCTGGCGCCAGTAAAGCGATGTATAGACTGGCGCCTTTGGAAACAGCTCGACAAGGTTCTCAAGCACGTCTTCGGCGCCACCGACTTGATTGAGCCAATCATGTACCAGTGCCACACGTGGCTCGGCTTCGTCTGGAAGATCCTGCAGCCGTTCCCTATTTAAAGTACCGACAGTCATGGATCAGTTGATTCCCAACCGCTCCATTCGCGCCGCTAGTTCTGCTTCGACTTCCATGCTATGCATCGCTTCGTCGAGTTGATGATCCAGGCTGCTCGACTGTACTTCCCAGGCCGCGTCGGCGTGGTCCAACCGCTTGCGGATATTCTCGGCTGCCTGTGCAACTTCGGGATCTCCCTGTCCCATCAACGAATCGAGAGAGCGCATCGCATTGGTCGATAGTTCTTTAGCTTTTGCCAGCTCAAGAAGAAAGCCCAGCTCCTCCCGCTCTTGCCTGGCAATTGCCAGCCGGCCTTCAAGCTTTACTTCGACGTCGCGTAGCTGCTCTGCGGCGCTGACCTGCCGTTCCAGTGAAGCGTCATAAGTGCGAATCAAATCCATCGTCGAGCCTAGTTGTTTCTGAGTCACCATCGCCTCAGTCCGACGGTCCTTAATGAGAAAATGGTCGACGAATGCGTCAAGCTCTGCAGCCTTATCAGCCAACAAATCTCGACGGCGTTTCGTGGTGCGCACCTGAGCGATCATCGGCGCAATAGTTTGCTTGAATTCGGACAATTCTCGTTCCGCGCGACGAATATACTCGTCATATACGGCCATGTCGCTTCTCTGCACGGCGCGGTCGGCCCATTCGTGCAGGTTTGCACGAAAAAGTGTGCTCAATTTTTGCAGCAGCGAAGCCATGTATCCTCCACGTTCGACGTTCGAATTATCGAGTCATTATACCTGTAGAGTGGGTAACATAAAAAAAGGCGACCGCGCTTAGCGCGGTCGCCTTCTACAAAATCTGGCCGGCGTGGAAGTTTGCGGATAGTCAGGAGTCCGTCCAGAATGGCGGCCAGAGTTAAGTAGCCAGACTTAAGTTTGAGGCCTACGTTTTGATCACAATCTCATCTTCGTCAAAGGGATTGGCCTTAGCGGCCGTCTTTTCCTCGGGCATGATGAGGGCCAGGATAAGATAGACGATCAATACCTGGCCGGACGTCGACAACGCGGCAAGCACCAACAGCAGCCGTATGAGAACCGGATCTATGTTCAGATACTCGCCAAGGCCTCCGGCGACGCCTAGAAACATACGATCATTTCGCGAGCGCACCAATCTTTTTTCGTTCATTGTTACCTCCAAATCTGTGATTCAAAATTGTTCCCTGCCTGTTCCTTCACTACTCTCTACGCATGGTCCCGGGAAAGGTTGCGACGATGTTGCTTTCCCGGAAACGCGCCGAAAGATGGCAGGGCGGGCGCGGCCTGGTGTTTCCGGGAAAGTATTTATTAATTGTGTTACACTCGACTGATGTCACACTCACCTTACTTACCAAAAGTTCGATTGTGCAGGGCAGTTCGTCGGCAATATTGGCAAGTGAACAGATGAAAACGAGAGGCAATTCATGACCGACGTGCTGGTAACGGCGCCATTTCCTGAGCGCCTGATGGACAAAATACATTCTGTTTCCGAACGTGTTGCAGTTACTCAATTTAAGCTACCAGACAGTAAGTGGCCTGAAGACAAAACAACGACGGCCGAAGTCATTTATGCAATATCAGACGTACCGCG
>JAICPS010000592.1 GCA_025929715.1 Anaerolineae bacterium
GCGAAGTAATGCGCGTGGTGCCAGACAAGAATCGCGTTGTGGTGAAGGGTGTTAACCTGGTCAAGAAACACCAACGCCCGCAGCCCGGTGGTCGTTCAAAAACCCAGGGCGGCATCATTGAGTTCGAGGCGCCAATCGACGCGTCGAACGTCATGTTGATAGATCCAGAAAGCAATTTGCCCACTCGCGTTGGCATTCGTCGCGACGAGTCCGGAAACAAGATCCGCTACGCCAAGCGCAGCGGCGCAGAGATTGATTGACAAAGATTGTTTGAAAATTAACTTTAGGCGATTCTGTGGTGATCCAGGCAGTGTACGTGGCGCGCAGCGAGTTCGGCTCTTGCCGCAGCCGCTGGTCTGTGCGCCAGCATAGCTGGCCTGCCACTCAGCGCGGAGATATAGAATGGCAGATTTTAAACCAATGCAAGAGCAGTATAAAGAGGACATCGTACCTGCTCTGATGAGAGAATTTGAATATAGCAGCGTGATGCAGGTTCCACGGCTGGACAAAATCGTGGTTAACGTGGGCCTCGGTGAAGCCCTGGACAACGCCAAGGCCATTGATTTTGCGATGAATGACCTGATGGCAATCACGGGGCAGCGTCCCGTTGTTACACGGGCCAAGAAATCTATCGCCAGCTTCAAGCTGCGTGAGGGACGCGCCATCGGCATGAAGGTGACCCTGCGTGGTCGTCGCATGTGGGACTTTCTATCTCGTCTGATTCACGTCGCATTGCCGCGGACCCGCGACTTTCAAGGCGTGTCACCAGATTCCTTTGACGGGCGTGGGAATTACACGTTGGGTCTGCGCGAACAATTGATCTTTCCCGAGATCAATTATGACAAGATTGACAAAGTGCGCGGCATGGAGGTCACGATTGTGACCACCGCGGAGACGGATGAAGAAGGACGGCGCCTCTTGAGCATGTTGGGCATGCCGTTTCGACAGCTTGAAGGAGTGAGATAAATAAATGGCTAAGAAGTCTATGACTGCCCGCGAAACTCGCCGCAAATATGAATCGCAGGTGCGCAATCGCTGCCAGTTCGTCGATCCGCGTTCTGGCAAAACATGTGGCCGCCCACGGGGATATATCCGGCGCTTTGGCCTTTGCCGCATTCACTTTCGTGAAGAAGCGTTAAAGGGCAATATTCCTGGCGTGGTCAAGTCAAGTTGGTAATAGGTAAGAAACCATGTCAATGAGTGATCCTATAGCAGATATGTTGACGCGTATTCGTAATGCTTTGATGCGGCAGCACGAAGCGGTCTCGATCCCGCATTCCAATATGAAAGAGGCGGTTGCCCGCGTATTAAAGGAAGAAGGGTACATCGAAGACTTTGAAGTGCTGCCCGAAACGCCGCGGCCGATATTGCGTCTTAAACTGAAGTACGTTGGCGATCGACGCCATCGTCGCTCCGTCATCACGAACCTCGAACGCGTAAGTAAGCCGGGCCGGCGTCTCTACGTTGGCAAGGACGATATCCCCTGGGTGTTGAACGGCATGGGCATTGCCGTGCTGACCACCCCGCGGGGCGTCATGACCGGCCAGACGGCGCGCATGAAGGGTATCGGTGGCGAAGTATTGTGTAAGGTCTGGTAGACGGAGGTATCGCATGTCACGCATTGGAAAAATGCCAATTGAGGTACCGGATAACGTAAAAGTCGATATCGACGGCGCACGTGTCGAGGTAAGCGGTTCTAAAGGAACCCTGAAGCAGACTTTCCATCCAGATATGCAATTTGAGCTGGAAGGTAATACGCTTCGCGTGCTGCGGCCCACGGATTCCCGCGAACATCGCTCCCTGCATGGACTGACTCGGGCATTGGTCAACAACATGGTCGTCGGCGTGAGCGAAGGCTTTAGGCGCCGCTTACAGGTTGAAGGCGTGGGATACCGCGCTGAAATGAGCGGAAAGAAGCTGATGCTACAGGTCGGTTTTTCCCATCCAGTCGAGTTCGACCCCACGGACGGTGTCACTTTTGAAGTGGAAGACCGCGGTAAGACGATCATCGTATCCGGTCCCGACAAGCAGGTCGTCGGCGAGATTAGTGCAAGAATTCGAAAATCAAGACCGCCCGAGCCGTATAAGGGTAAGGGTATTCGCTACGAAGGTGAATACGTTCGCCGTAAGGCCGGTAAGGCGGGTAAGGTATAAAGGCGAGAGGATCTTATGAGTGCAAAAAGTCGTGAATCGCGTAAGCGCCGTCACCGCCGCGTCCGCGCTAAGATTGCAGGCACGGCCCGGCGGCCGCGACTCAACGTTTTCCGCAGCCTGGACAACATTTACGTTCAGGTAATCGACGACGAGACGGGCCATACCATGGTTTCCGCTTCAACTCTGGAGAGTGAACTTTCGTCGGAACTTAATGGCAAGGACAAGAAGGCACAGGCATCTGTTGTCGGCAAGGCAGTTGCGGAGCGCGCCCTTGAGGCGGGCATCACCGAAGTGGTTTTTGATCGCGGAGGTTACCCATACCATGGGCGGGTCAAGGCCGTGGCCGAGGCAGCCCGCGAGGGCGGCCTGAAGTTTTAGGAATAGGAGAACTAAATGGGAAAAAGACGACAGTTTCGGGAAAACGAGCGTCCCGAATTAGATGAGCGCATAATTGATATTAACCGCGTGGCCAAGGTAATCCAGGGTGGTCGCCGTTTTGCCTTCCGTGTGGTGGTTGTTGTGGGCGACAACCGCGGCAGTGTTGGCTTTGGCATCGGCAAAGCGCGCTCGGTTCCCGACGCCATTCGCAAAGCGTTGGATAACGCGCGCAAGGCGATGGAGCCGGTAACCATGGTTGGCAATACAATCCCTCACGAGATTGTGGGGGTACACGGCGCGGCGCGCGTGCTGCTCAAGCCAGCAGCGCCGGGTACCGGCGTTATTGCTGGTGGCGGCGTGCGTCCC
>JAICPS010000183.1 GCA_025929715.1 Anaerolineae bacterium
GCGAATGCGGCGCACGAGCAGACGGTCGGCCTCCTGCCCGCTGGAGGCAAAAATGACATCGAGCGACCCGCCAGAGTAGTGTGGCGCCCGTCCGCCGGGCAGGCCGCCGTCGAAAAAGAGCGTGATCCTCCTCCGCCTCCCCGCTGCAATCCACCGCCGCAAGCGCATAATCAACTGCACCTCGTCGTCAGGATCGGACAGATCGATGTCTGGCATGCTGGCGATTAGGTTGTGGCCGTCGATGAGGTAGTGCATGGAAAAAAGATGAGTTGATTAGAGATTGGACATTAGGGATTAGCTGGACCCTAAGCAATCCCCATTCCCGCCCGATGGAGCGGTCAATCCCCAATCTCCTCCAAATTCGCAAAACTCGCCGCCAGCTTCTTCAGCCCCTCCTTCTTAAACGCCACAGTCACTTCTTCGTCTGTGCCGGTGACCTTACTCTCGATCACGATGCCGTCGCCGAACTTTGCGTGGCGCACTCTTTGGCCGGTTCGGAATTGTGGTTCGTGCTTGCCATTCGGCGCGGCCTTAGTTGTTTGCGGGTCACCATCGCCAGCGTTTGCGCCGCGATGGACGTCATCGCCGGCTTGTGCAGTGCGTTGGGGTTTCGTGTAATCGCGGCGGTCTGAGGGTTGGTATTCCTCATTCCACGCCCTGTTATAACTTTGGCGGCCGCTACGCGGGACCGAGCGATTGCGGTCCCAGCTCCAGCTACTTGCTCGTGACACGCTCTCTTCGCGGCGCTGCGATATCGCGCCGCCGCTGACCAGGTCTATGGGGATGTCACCAAGAAAGCGCGACGGCGTGGCGACGGAGGCATCCCCAAAAAAAGTGCGCCGGAAAGTATGTAGCAGGTAGACGTGATCTTTTGCACGCGTCAGCCCCACGTAAAAAAGACGGCGCTCCTCGGCTAGCTCTTCCATATCATCCATGGAACGGCTGTGAGGCAATATGCCCTCTTCGAGTCCCGTGATGAAGACGACCGGGAATTCTAATCCCTTGGCGGCGTGCAGCGTCAGTAGCGTGACCGCATTATTTTCTTCATCGCTCAGCGTGTCCACGTCCGACACAAGCGCCACCTGTTCCAGAAACTCGCTCAATGGCGCATCTTCCGCCAGCGTGGCCACACTGCGGAACTCCATGACGTTGGCCCAGCGCTCCTCGCCTTCCTCAGTGCCGTCGTTGATGTAATTGCGATAAGCAGTTTGCTCCAACACCAGGTCCAATAATTCGGCGACTGTGGCGTCGTCGCGAACAGTGAGCCAGGCGTGCAATAGTTCTCCAAAATCGCTGAGGACGCGAAAGGCACGGCTGCCGATGCGGTGCTGGACGTCAGGGTCTGTGGCCAGGCGCACCAGGGCCTCGGCCGGCTGCAACCCTTTCTTGCGCGCCCAATCTTCCAGCTCTTGCTGCGTCTTGGCGCCGATGCCGCGTGGGGGTGTGTTAAGAATGCGATTGAGGCTCACGGCGTCGGCCGGGTTGTGGATCACGCGCAGATAGGCGACCACGTCACGGATCTCGCGACGTCCATAGAAGCGCGTGGCGCCCACCAGTTTATAAGGCATGCTCGTGCGTAAAAATACCTCTTCGACGGCGCGGGATTGGGCGTTGGTGCGATACATCACGGCGCAGTCGCCCGCACGATAGCCCTTCAGCATCAAGTCGTGAATGGTATCCACGACCATCTCCGCCTCTTCTGTTTCGTTGTAGGCCTCTTTGACGACGATGGGTGTGCCGTCCTCGCGCTCAGTAAATAGTTCCTTGTCAACACGATCCGCATTGTGGCGAATGACGGCTTTGGCGGCGTCCAGGATGATCTGTGTGGAGCGGTAATTTTGCTCCAACAGGACGAGTTTAGCCTCGGGATAATGGCTGCGAAAGCGATTGATGTTGCGAAAATCGGCGCCGCGCCACTTGTAGATCGACTGGTCGCTGTCGCCGACGACGAAAATGTTATTCTGAGGAGCCGCCAGCCGCTTCAATAGTTCATACTGCGTGGTATTGGTATCCTGAAACTCGTCGACCAATACGTGCTGGTACTGTTGCTGGTACTTCTGCAGGATGTCGGGACGGTCGTCGAAAAGCAGCACGGTGTTCAGCAGCAAGTCGTCGAAATCCATGGCGTTATTGCTGACCAACAGCTCCTGATAGACGCCATACACCCGTTTAGTCACTTCAGATATGTAATTGCTGGCAGCATACTTTTCGGGTGTGACCAGCTCATTCTTGGCGCTGCTTATACCGTGCAGCATTCTCGCCGGTGCAAACTTTTTCTCGTCCAGATCCAGCTCGGCCAGCGCCTGTTTGACCAGCTGCAATTGGTCGTCGCGGTCGAAAATGACAAAATCGCCCGCGTAGCCGAGCAGGTGCCTGGTTTCGCGGCGCAGGATCCGCGCACAGGTGGCGTGAAAGGTGCCCACGGTCAGCCCGCGCAGGCGCTCGCCCATCAAGGCCTCCAGGCGGTGGGCCATTTCGCGCGCCGCCTTATTCGTAAACGTCACCGCCATGATGTGCCACGGCGCCACGTCCAGAGCATGCATCAGGTAGGCGATACGGCTGGTGAGCACCCGCGTTTTCCCACTTCCCGGCCCCGCCAGAACCAACACCGGCCCCGGCTCGACGGTCACGGCGTGTTGTTGTGCTGTGTTAAGACCATCCAATAAATTTGTTTCTTTGGACAAAGAAGGTTCAGTCATAAAGAAGAATTACATCCGAGAAGTTTTTCGTGGCTCATATTCCTACCCTGCTTTATCTATCTGGCCTACTGCCATTATACCCGGATCTGCCGATCGGTCCGAAAGCAGCTATGCCTCCACGTCAACATCGGCCTGCTTTTTGCCGCGGCCCAGGGCGATAGAGCGCTCGTAGGCGGCGAAGATGCCGCGAGAAATAACCGTGCGCAGACCGCCTTTCTCCAGATGATAGAGCGCTTCGGCAGTAGTGCCGCCGGGCGACGTTACCTGGTTGCGTAGCTCCGCGACGTGCTTGCCGGAGCGCGCGGCGTAGTCGACCGAGCCAAGAATCGTCTGGAACACGAGCTGCGATGCCACGCGGCGCGAAAAACCCATGTGCACACCGGCGTCGATCATCGCCTCCATGACCATAAATACATAGGCTGGTCCCGTTCCGCTTAGCGCCGTTGCCATATCCAGGTAATCTTCTTCATCCATGAAGATTTCCTGACCCAGGGAGCCGAGGATCGCCTGCGCCTGCTGCTTTTGAATCTCGCTTACCTCAGGCGTAGCCGTCCACACCGTAATGCCCTGCCCGATCTGCGCCGGGGTGTTGGGCATGGCACGCACCACAGCGGCGTGCGCCAGGCCATTTGCCAGTTTGGCGATAGGCACACCTGCCAGAATCGAAAGCAGCAGGTCGCGGCGGCGCAGATGGCCGCGAATCTCGGCCATGACGGTTGGTAGAACCTGTGGCTTGGTAGAGAGCACGACGATTTGCCCTTCCTCGGCTGCCAGCCGGTTATCCATCGTCGCGTGAACGCCGTGCTTTTCTTCTAGTTCGGCCGCGCGCTCCGCCCGCGGTCCGGCGGCGATTATCTGCTGCGGCGTGACGATCTTTTGGGTCAACAGTCCGCGGATCATGGCTTCCGCCATCGTGCCGCTGCCGATGAAGGCGATGGTAATGTCTTCGAACATCCTTCTCAGAACCTTTTTTCTCTCACCGTTACTCGCCTCAGTTGCCGGTGATCAATTTCCACCCCCAGGCCGGGAGCAGCGGGAACGTCGATAGTACTATCTTCTCCATTGAGTGTAAAGGGAGCAGTAATATCTTTGTCGTAGTACCGGCTAGTGGCCGAAATGTCGCCCGGCAGCGTAAAACCGGGCAGAGAGGCCAGCGCGAGTTGCCCGGCGCGCCCGATGCCCGTTTCTAACATGCCGCCGCACCAGACCGGAACGCCGGCTTCCAGGCACAGATCGTGCACGAGGCGCGCTTCCGTCCAGCCGCCGACACGAGCGGGCTTGATATTGATAATGTCACAGGCGCCAATTGCCAGCGCAAAGCGGGCATGATCTGCCGAATGAATGCTTTCGTCCAGGCATAGCGGCGTGGTAATTTGTGGGCGCAGCAGGCTGTGGTCGTAGATGTCCTCGTAGCCCAACGGCTGCTCTAGCATCAGCAGATCCAGGTCGTCCATCTCCCGGAAGAGCGGCGCATCCGCGAGCGTGTACGCAGAGTTGGCGTCCAGCATGATCGGCGTGTCAGGAAACGCCCGGCGCGCAGCACTTGCCAGGGTCACGTCGTGTCCCGGCTTGATTTTTAACTTGATACGCCGGTACCCATCGCCAAGGTACTGCTGCACCACCGTTAGCGTCTCTTCGACCGTTGGCTGGATGCCCACGCTTACCCCAACTGCCACCCGCGGGCGCGGTCCGGCCTCATAGGGCTGGGCAAGTTTCTGCGCCAGGCTCAGGCCGTCGCGCTGCGCCGTCAGATCCCAAAACGCCAGGTCCAGCGCCGCCTTTGCCAGCGGATGCCCGCGCACAAAATGCAGGCGCTGCGGCAATTCCCACGGCTCTTCGAACTCCCAATCCATCACGGCAGGGATCATAAAATCTTGCAGCATGTGCCACGCTGTTTCGATCGTCTCGTAGCTGTACCCTGGATCGACGGTAGCCACGCATTCACCCCAGCCGCTCAGGCCGGCCGCGTGTAGCGTGACAATCAGACATTCCTTATCGGTCTGCGGGCCAAAGCTGGTGACGAACGGCGAGACGAGCGGCTGCCTGATGTGCAGAAGGTCGATAGATTCAATCTTCATGAGCCTGGAAGGTTACGCGTGTTGGAACGTGAGCACATAGTAGGCGTGTTCTTGTCCCTCTTCGTCCCGGCGGCGCGCGAAGTCGGTGACGATGAATTGGTTGGCAAAGTAGTGCTCGAACAGCACGCGCGTGTGCGCCCGCCATTGTCTGGCCAGGGCGATATTCTGCTGTTTAATCTTGGCGATGTCCGCGGGAATTTCTACGAGAATGAGGTTGCGTTCGCTTTCGATAAAATTGGCGGGAGGTACTAGAAGCCCTTCCTCAAAGCTAGCTTCGTTTATTAACATGGCTCTACCGGCAATCATTTGCTCGTAACTGAGCGGCCCCCGCTGGCGGCCGACGCGGCTCTGCACGCGATTGCCGGTTACCCACCACTCCACGTAAAATCGATCCGTGGAAAGCCCCGCATTGATACCATCAAGCTCGCCATGAAAATCGCGCAAGTAGCGGTGCGAAATAGCGCCAAGCTTGCCAATGTTGAGCCAGGCATTTCGGCTTTCAAGAGGGTCATATGTCCAGGTAACCAGGCGAATGCCCAGGCGCAGCGCATACTCCCGTTGCGCCAATTTCAGCCGGTAGCCAATTCCCTGTCCATGATAAGCTGGATGCACCCCCATAATGGCGGAATAGAGCTGCAGTCGCGCCGCCGCTACCTGGTCTATGCGCTGGTTCAGTCCCTGTACGGTGCCGATGACGCCGAAGACAAATCCGATCAGTTCGTCTTCGTCGTACGCGCCCAGCAGCACGCCACCGCTAAAATCAATGGCGTGCATCACGCGACCGGGAATGACGTTGATGTCGTCCGTATTCCAGATGAGGCGTTGCAGCGCTTCCAGTTTCCTGAAGTCGTCGCTGGCTTCAATCCGGTGTATATCGATAGTCATTGTTCCTCAATCGGGTAGGCGCCCGGCACTTCCAAAGGCCCGGGCACCTCAGCGCCGGTCACCTCTCGAATTGGCTCTCAGCGAATGTACCAGGCTAGAATCTTTTCTCCCCACACCACGGTGACGATGCCTGCCATGGCCAGAAACGGACCATAGGCGACATATGAGCGCATGGAGAGCCGTCCGGAAACGATCAGCGCGAAACTAATCAGCCCGCCCAGGATGATGCCCATAACCAGTGCAAAGACGACGTACGGGAAACCGACCATTGCGCCCAGCGTCATCGACAGCGTCACGTCGCCAAAACCCAGCGCGCCGGGCCCGAACAACTGCTGGCCAAGCCAGTATAAGCAAAAGAAGACGACGAAACCCAGCCCTGCTCCGAGTAAGGCTAACACCAAAGAGTTGCCAGAGATGAAAATGCTGCCAGCCAGGGCCAGGAGCGTGCTGGGAATGGTCACCACGTGCAGAATCAGGCGATGTTCCAGATCGACTACGATAATCAGGATCAGAATTGCAATGTAAGCGGCGGCGAAAAGGAGATCGACCGGATCGCCGATCAACGAGGGAAGGACGGCGAAAATCACCATCGTCACGATCTCGACCACGATCGGTCGGCGCCCTACCACGGAGCGACACTGGGGACAGCGCCCGCCTCGCAATAATCGGCCCAGCGCCAGCCAGCGGCTGGCATCGTAGCGATGGCCGCACTGCGTACAGTGAGGGCTTGTGGGCTGCACACGCGCCGGAAGATCGTCGGCCAGAACGTTAATAACGCCGCCGGTGATCAGGCCGGCGAATGCAAATATCAAGTTGAGTACCATAGGCCGCATTATAGTGACGAATCCGCGAATGGTAAACCGTACAAATGGGCCTTCCGTTTTTAAGCTGGTCATTGATTTGCATCGTCGACTATGATAATCTTTGACTATATTGAACCAGAAGGTGGATAAGGTGTATCGCTTCGGCAGACCCCGCCAGATGAATATGCTGCTTCTTGGCCGGCGCAATTGGGTTTGCTGGAGCGTGCCGCTTGCCGGGTAGCTGATTATCCTGATCTGAATACCAAAAGGCCACGGACGCGTTTCGGTCCGTGGCCTTTTTTTGTTGGAAGGGAGATTAGCGATTAATTCTCTAATCTCCAATCACAATCGAGGTAACCATGACTCAACCATACGATTTCAAAACCATTGAACACAAATGGCGGTCCTATTGGCGGGATATTGACCTATATCGCACCGGCAGTGATGCCGATAAGCCGAAACATTACATTCTGGATTACTTCCCCTACCCTTCGGGGGCCGGATTGTCCGTAGGGCACTGTCGCAACTACGTGCCTACCTGTATCGCGGCGCGTTACCGGCGCATGAACGGCGATAACGTGCTTCATCCCATGGGCTGGGACGCGTTCGGCCTCCCGGCGGAAAATTATGCCATTCAACACGGTGTACACCCGCGCGTCACCACGCAGAAGAACGTCGCCAACTACAAGCGGCAACTGCAACTGATTGAGTGTTCCTATGATTGGTCGCGAGAGATTAATTCGAGCGATCCAGACTTTTACCGCTGGACGCAATGGTTCTTCCTGCTGCTGTACCATCGCGGTCTGGCCTACCGCGCTGCCGGAGAGCAGTGGTGGTGTCCTAAGGATCAGACGATCCTGGCTAACGAACAGGTAGAAGACGGTCGTTGCTGGCGCTGCGGCTCCCTGGTAGAGAAAAAGACGCTACAACAATGGTATTTCAAGATTACCGACTATGCCGAGCGGCTGCTGCAGGATCTGGAATTAGTCGATTGGCCGCAATCGATTATCGCCATACAGCGCAACTGGATCGGCCGTTCAGACGGCGCCGAAGATAACTCTGATCGTCCGGTCGTGAGTTACCGCCTGCACGACTGGCTGATCAGCCGCCAGCGCTACTGGGGCGCGCCAATTCCCATCGTTCACTGTCGCGACTGTGGTATCGTACCCCTGCCGGAGAACGATCTGCCTGTATTGCTGCCTGAAATCGACGATTTCGCGCCGTCCGGTGATGGACGCTCGCCCTTGGCGCGAGTGACCGATTGGGTGCAGACGACGTGCCCGCAATGCGGCGGCGCGGCGCGGCGCGAGACCGACACGATGGACGGTTTCGCCTGTTCTTCGTGGTACTTCCTGCGCTTTGCCAGCCCCCACGAGTCGCAGCGACCTTTCGACCCGCAAGCCGTTCGCTATTGGCTGCCCGTAGACACCTACGTCGGCGGCGCCGAGCACGCCGTGCTGCATCTGCTGTACGCCCGCTTCTGGACTAAGGTCATGTATGACGCGGGTCTGATTGACTTCAAGGAACCGTTCACGCGCCTGCGCAACCAGGGCGTGCTGCACGCCGCCGACGGCAGCCGCATGTCCAAGTCGCGCGGCAACGTCGTTACCCCTGACGAGGTCGTCGAAGTACACGGCGCCGACGCCCTGCGCACCTACATCGTCTTCATTGGACCCTTCGACGCCGACGTCGCGTGGGACGAAAGCGGAATCCGCGGCGTCACCCGCTTCCTGGATCGCTTCTGGATGCTGGCTAACGACATCGCCAACCGCACAGAAGAAAGTCCGGTGGATGGCGCCTTGCGGCGAGGCACGCATCGCATCATCCAGCGCGTCGGCGAAGATATGGAGGCTTTCAAGTTTAACACCGCGGTCGCCAGCTTGATGGCGTGGTTGAACGAGCTGTATGAAGCGCGCGATAGGCC
>JAICPS010000701.1 GCA_025929715.1 Anaerolineae bacterium
GGTTTAAGGGGTCGTGGTTGTCTATCTGGCTGCGGGAGCTGGGAGCGTGGGTGATGGGGTTTAGCTTGCCGGACCTACCCACGCATCCGTGCAACTTTCAGGTGTGTGGGCTAGGCCAGCGCTTGCTCGACGTGCGCGGCGACCTGCGTGACTATGAGAAACTGCGCGGGCTGCTTGACACCCACCGCCCCGAAGTCATCTTTCACCTAGCGGCGCAGCCATTGGTGCTCACAGCTTACGACGATCCGCGCGAGACTGTCGAAGTGAACGCCATGGGCACGGCGAACCTGCTGGAAGCGGTGCGCGAAACGGGCACGGCGCGCGCCGTGGTGTGCGTGACGACCGATAAGGTTTATGAGAACCATGAATGGGTGTGGGGCTATCGCGAGACAGACCATCTGGGCGGGCACGATCCTTACAGCGCCAGCAAGGCGATGGCGGAGCTGGCAATCGCCGCATACCGGCGCAGCTTTTTTGCCAAAGGCCAAACTGCTGTGGCTTCGGCGCGGGCGGGCAACGTCATCGGCGGCGGCGACTTTGCCGCCCACCGCCTGGTGCCCGATTGTATCCGCGCGCTGATGGCGGGCGTGCCCATCGTGGTGCGCAATCCCGGCTACGTGCGCCCCTGGCAGCACGTACTGGAATCGCTCAACGGTTACCTGATACTGGCGGCGCGGCTGCTGGAAGACGGGCAGGAATATGCAGAAGCGTGGAACTTCGCGCCGCAAGAAACGGGCGGCGTGACGGCGCAAATGGTGGTGGAAAAGATGATCGAGCTGTGGGGCTCGGGCGAGTGGATCCCTGAGCCGGATGTACAACAACCCCCTCCAAGAGAAACGGCAACCCTGCGCCTGAACTGGGACAAAGCCGCCAACCGCCTCGGCTGGCGTCCCGTCTACAACTGGGAAGAGGCGCTGGTCGCTACAGTCGAGTGGTTTCGCTGGTTCCAAAAACGCACGCCGCAGTCGGAGATGTATGATGCCTGTGTGGCGCAGATTGTGGAATATATAGGGAGGGGAGACCGGAAGGCTGGAGAGATTGGACATTAAATGGAAGAATTAACCTTGCGCGACGTTCGTGAAGAGGACTTTGAGGCGTTTTTTGAGCACCAGTTGGACCCTGTCGCGCGGCATATGGCGGCGTTTGCGGCGGAGGACCCGGCGGACCGTGACAAGTTTATGGAGCGCTGGCGGCGGATTTTGGCTAATGACAAGGTCGTCAAGAAGACGATCCTGTGCGATGGGCTGGTGGCGGGGCACATTGTGAGCTTTACCCAGCTCGGCGAAACGGGCGTCGGCTACTGGCTGGGCAAGCAATACTGGGGCCAGGGGCTGGCCACCCGCGCGCTCGCCGAGTTCCTAGAGCACGTGCCCACCCGCCCCCTTTATGCCCGCGTGGTCAAAGACAACGTCGCCTCGCGGCGCGTGCTGGAAAAGTGCGGATTCAAGATCCATGGTGAGGACCGCGGCTTCGCGCATGGACGGGGGGAGGAGGTGGAGGAGTATGTTTTACGGTTGGACGCGCCGGCGCGGACTATCTCTTGACTAGAAACGTGCAGGAGTTCACAGCCGGCCCTCTGTCGGTTCTGCAGCCGGGCGAATTGCTCGCGCTGATTGGCCAGTAGTGAATCCCAAAATTTGGAAAAACGCCTTCGTAGGACTACGATGTGTGGTCGGAGGGTTCACAACCACAATGATGCATGCCACACTAGACGATTGGATCCAACACGAAGCGATTCCGTTCTCTATCGATTCATCAGACAGCTTCAACACCGCCATTGGCCAGGTCGCCGGCTCGTTAGATGACTCGGTGCAGTTGCTTGGCTATGGGGAAGCGCTGCATGGGGGCGAGGAGATTCTTATGCTCCGCAACCGGCTGTTCCAGCGCCTGGTGGAGGCACATGGCTATAGCGCCATCGCCATCGAGAGCAGTTTTCCCAAGGCGCGGCTCGTGAATGATTACGTGGCCGGTCGCGGTCCAGCATCGTATGAGGCGGTGCAGGATAGGGGCTTTGGTCATGGGTTTGGCCAACTGGAGGCCAATCGTGAGCTTGTGGAGTGGATGCGAAGATACAATGCCGATCCTTCCCATGGCGTCACACTTCGTTTTTACGGCCTCGATATTCCGGTTCTATCGGGGGTGATCGCCAGCCCAA
>JAICPS010000501.1 GCA_025929715.1 Anaerolineae bacterium
ACTCCTTGCGCCGAGAGAGGGTCTGGCGCGGTTGGAGCAGGGGCTGGCCTCGGCGCGGGCGTTGGGCGTGCGTGTTGACATGCCTTATTTCCTCGGGCTGCACGCGGAGACGCTGGCAGCCGCGGGGCGTACCGGGGAGGCGCTGCAGGCGGTGCAGGAGGCGCTGGCGCCGGGGCCGGATGGCAAGCGGCAGGCGTTCTTCTATGCCGCTGAGCTGCACCGGCTGTGCGCAGCTCTGCTGCTGCAGGTGAATCGCCAGGTGAACGCGCCTGCTGCCGAAAGCACGCTGCTAGTGGCGCTGAAAGTGGCGGAGAAACAGCAGGCGAAAATGCTGGCCCTGCGCGCCGCGACGGACCTGGCGCGGCTGTGGCAGGCACAGGGTCGCGTCGACGAAGCGCGCGCGCTGCTTTCGGAGCGCCTGGAGAGTTTTGAGGAAGGGTTTGACACGGAGGATCTGCGGGCGGCGGGGGAGTTGTTGCAACAAATGCCCGAAACGGTCCACCGTAGCACGAATTAGCGCGAATTTTTAGGAGGGTCGTGTGGGCGAGGAACTGTTACATCTCCGGCATAGTTTTCAGGTTGAGGGGCAGAAGCGTTGGGAGTACTGGTCGGCGGTGCGGGTGACGGCGGATGGGGAGGAAATCGTTGACAGCACGCAGCCGTTAGAGGAGCCGCCTCGGGCGCCATATCATCATCTGATTCTAACCGAGGCAGCGGAATTACCACCGGTGGCCTTGTTCGAGCACGAAATTCGGCTCACGGCCCAGCGCAAGCAATTGGTTGAAAAGTTAGAGGCACTGGGCTGGGAGCCGCTGCAACGGGATGGGGAGGGACGGGTGGTGAGGATGCGGCGGGCGGAGAGCTGAGCGTAGCAGGTCAGCCGGTTGGTCGGATTACGCTTTCGAGTTCGGGAATTGCTTGGGAAGTAAAACCTAGTCGACACAGAGATACACCGAGATTGACACGGAGCTACACAGAGGTCTTTCTCTGTGTAGCTCCGTGTAAAAACTCCGTGCAACTCTGTGTAACTTTTGGTAAGTGTTTACCGCCTGATAAACGGCAGGTACAGCTCGTAATCTACCTCCGTCTCGCCCTCATCCGCCGTGAAGGTGGCGGTTACCTGTTTGGCGGCGTCCATGGTGACCTGGCAGGGGCCGCTGCCGGTGCAGGCGCCGCTCCAGGCGGTGAACGTGCTGTCTGCGGCGGGCGTCGCGGTGAGCGTGACCAGGGTGTTGGCGGTGAAGGCCGCGTTGCAGGCGCCGCCGCTGTCGTTGCAACTGATGCCGGCGGGGTTGCTGGTCACGGAACCGCTGCCGTCGCCGGCGATGGTCACACCCAGCGCGAAGCTGCCTTCCGTAAACGTCGCCGTCACGTCGTGGTCCTGGTCCATGGTCAGTACGCAGCTATCGCCGGCGGCCGAGGCGCAGGCGCCGCCCCAGGTGAGCGCCGTCATGCTGCCGTCGTAGCTGGCGGTGAGCGTAACCACCGTGCCGTCTGTATACATTTCGGTACAGTCTGCGCCACAGTTGATGCCCGCGGGATTGCTGCTGACCGTTCCGGTTCCATCGCCGGCGTTCGTCACGGTGAGCGTGAAGTCGTCGGGATCAGGATCATCCGGCAGCACGGTAATGGTGCTCGAATCGCTCACCGGTTCCGTCACTTCCACGCTACTCACACTGGCGGTGTTGGTAATCTCGCCGCTGGGGGCGCTGACGGTCGTCTGATAGGTGACCGTGACCGATTGCCCGGCGCCGATGGTCAGGCCGCTGACCAGGGTGGGCGCGTCGCCCGTGGTGCCCGCGGCGCCAGGTTCCAGCGTCGTGGAGCCGGGGACGAAGGTCAATCCGGCGGGAATGGTGTCTGAGACCACGGCGCCGGTGGCGTCGCCGCTGCCGCTGTTGCCGATGACCACGGTGTAGCTGAGCATGTCACCGGAAGTGGGGCTGCTGTTGAAGGCCGTTTTGCCGAGGCCGAGCAGCGGTTCGAGGTCGGGAGGCACGCCGTAGCGCTGCGCGAAGATCTCATTTTCGTCGTTCACCAGTGGGGAGACATTGTGGTCGCCTTCCCACACGATGAGGAATTGTTCATTGGCGCTGTTGCCGGCGACGTCGGGATAGAAGGCGTCATAGCCGTCGTCGTTGTCGGGACCCATGACGCTGACGCGGAAGTCGTTTTGGCCCACCTCGTCGCCAGTGGCGGCGTCGAGACGCTGGCCGAATATCTCCATTTCGTTGTCCGTCACCAGGGGCGGGCTGAATTCGTCGGCGTGCCACACCACCAGGTACTCGTGATTGGTCTCGTCGTAGGCCACGCTATTGTTCCAGGCGGCATAGGACGTCTGCCCGTCAATGCCTGCGTCGCTGATGCGGAAGTCGTCGTCGCCCACTTCGGCGCCGCTGGCGGCGTCGAGGCGCTGGCCGAATATTTCGTACTCGCTGTCGACCAGCGGCGCGGTGTCGTCGTCGCCCCACCAGATGACCAGATACTCATTGTCCACCGGGTTGTAGGCCACGTTGGGCGGGTTCTGGAAACCGCCGGCGCCATACGCTGTGGCGCCATCGGGACCCATCTGGCTGATGCGAAAGTCGTCATCGCCCACTTCTGCAGCGGTGGCGCCTGACAGGCGCTGGCCGTATATCTCGAACTCGTTATCAACGAGGGGAGGCGTGTCGTCGTCGGCCTGCCAGACGACGAGATACTCGTTATCGGTGGAATTCCAGGCCACGCGCACGTTTTGACCCCTATAACTGCTATTGCCGTCGGGGCCCATCTGGCTGATGAGAAAGTCGACGCCCTCTTCTGCGCCGGTCACGCCGTCGATGCGCTGTCCGAAAATCTCAAACTCATTGTCGACCAGCGGCGCGGTGTCGTCGTCGCCGTGCCAGACGACGAGATACTCATTATCGGTCGCGTTCCAGACGACGTCGGGGTACTGGGCGATGTAGCTGTTGTTACCGTCTGTGGTCCCCATGTCGCTAATGCGGAAGTCGGAGCCCAGCTCGCCGCCGCTGGCGTCGAGGCGCTGTCCAAAGATTTCGAACTCATTGTCCACCAGCGAGCCGCTATTGTGGTCGCCGTACCAGACGACGAGATATTCATTGTTCGTGGCATTGTAGGCCACGCGCGGGTTTTGGGCGTCGTAGAAGCCGTCGCCATCAGGACCCATGCTGCTGATGCGAAAGTCAACGCCCAGCTCGGCGCCGGTGGCGGCGTCGATGCGCTGCCCGAAGATTTCGTTTTCGTTGTCGGCCAGCGTGCCACTGTCGTCGTCGCCGTACCAGACCACCAGGTACTCGCCGGCAGTCGAGTTGTAGGCGACCGCCGGGCGGTTGGCGCGGTAACTGGCCTGGCCGTTGGGACCCATATCGCTGACGCGCAGCCTGTCACCAATGTGGTGCTCGTTTCCGTCCGGAGGCTCAACGGGGTCCAAGGCGGGGTCAAATTCGACTGCGCCGATGTCGCAGAGCACGGAGCCGTTGGGCTCGGCGTCGGTGGGGCGCGCCACGCCGCGCTGGTCGGCGACTTCGCCGCCGCAGAGGCCGGCCTCGAGCACTACGCTACCGGGCAGCGGC
>JAICPS010000533.1 GCA_025929715.1 Anaerolineae bacterium
GGATCGGCGTTGAGCAGGCCCTGAGAACCAATTACCTCGGCAACGGCCTGATGCTGTCGAAACGATTGGGCCAGGCGCGCCAGGCGATAGGTCTTCAGTGCAAACCAGGTTGCCAGCAGTAGAATTCCAGCGAAAAATAGTAGCCATGGTAAGCGCTGGCGTATCTCGCCCCGGCGCTCGTTCACCAATTCGGTACGCGCAGTGCTCACAATTGGTCCTCTGTACACAAAACGCTCACTTCGTTCTCAGTGACGAACTCAATTTCACAAAACGGTCGCTCACGTTCATTGAGCATTCGAAAGCGCGCAAGATCGTCGCTCTGCAATCCATAAATGGATGGGTTGTCCGCTGCCAATCGTGCCCGGTACCAATCAAAGGCCAGAAGATTTTCGTCGACCACGATGACATCCTGTCGCTGTTTCTCGACATGTCGAAGGTACCAGAATGTAAATGTCGTCCGGTCACCTGACGTTAGAATGATTGCATTCGGTGGAGCCACCCGCAGCGCCGGTTCCGCCAGTGCACGACCACTTGCTCGGTTACTCAGATCAATCTGCTGGAAGTTTAACACGAGCAGAGCCAGAGGCAAGATAAGCGCGAGTGCACCGACTCCTTGCAGCGCTATGCCGGCCAACATGCTCAGCAGAGCCAGAGCAGGAAGCGTAAGAACTAGTGCATCGGGTGCGTTGTAAGTAAAAGAATAGAGCAAGTAAAACGATATTGTCGCCAATGTCGGAGTGAACATAAAGCCGAGTTGCCGTTTGAGGAGCTGGCGACGGTAGGCGACCAACGCGAGGAGTGCGACGGCGATCCAGAGAGTGGGTTCCTGACTCCAGGCGCTCAGCCGTCCCGCCCACAGGTCGGCGGGAAGCGCGAGAACATTGGGACGGTAGATGGTGGCCGATGCAAGCCACCACCAGCCTCTGACCGTAAACGATCCACCCCAAACAACGGGGCTATTACCCGAGGCAAACAAAGGAAGGAACAAAAATGGCGTCAGGCCTGCAAGTGACGCCAGCGCAAAGGGTTTCAAATGTCTGCGACCAACCGAGAATAGCGCCAACGGCGCCAGGAGCAGCGAGGTCAAGTGCGTGGTGATCGCCAGACCCAACAAAAGCCCCGTCAATGATGTCGAGCGCAAGGGAGGAGGTCTCATTATTGACCACAGCAGCGCGCTGACAACTAACATGTTGAGCGCATACACCTCGGCAATGACTGCCTGTTGCCAGACGAGGGGAACAAGAGCGAAGGTTAATCCGGCGGCAAGGGAGACTGCAGTATTTCCACGCTTGTTCGGTTGTACACCTCCGATTTGTGGGAAGTGCAGGCGGGCAGATGTTGTTTTCAGCATGGTCGCGACAAAACTCGAAATCAGGCCAGCCGCCGCCGCCATGCAAAGCGCTGAAAAGAGATTAAAACGATAGGCGACTGTCCCGGCCGGAAACAGGCTTACGAGCTTACCAAGGATGACGTAAAGGGGATAACCAGGGGGATGAGGAACGCCGAGTGTGACCGCAGCCGTGATTAGCTCGCCACCGTCTGCGCCATAATGAGCCCAGGTGAGATCGGGCGCGACTGTGAGAGAATAGACTATGAAAGTCAGGATGGCAGTGACGAACGCCGGGTCTCTCTGACTATCGTGCACCCTTGCCTCGCAAAACGGCCGGCAAGGTGCGCGCAATGATCGAGATATCACGCCCGAGGTGGTAGTTTTCGATGTAGTTCAGTTCCATTTGCACGCGATCGTCGAGTGACAGATCAGCACGGCCGTTTACCTGCATTGGTCCGCTCAGACCAGGTTTGATTGAAAGCCGGCGACGATGCCAATCATTGTACATCGCTACCACGCGCACCTCTTCTGGTCTGGGCCCCACCAGGCTCATGTCACCCTTGAATACATTCCAGAATTGGGGGAGCTCGTCGAGGCTCCACCTCCGCAAAAATCGTCCGACACGGGTACGCCGAGGATCATTGATGAGCTTGAATACGGGTTCGTCGAGATGCTCTATCGAGATAAGTTCGTCCAGCGTCTGCTCTGCCGAATGGTGCATCGAGCGGAACTTATAAATCGTAAAATGTTCGCCCCCCTGTCCCACGCGTACCTGGCGGAATAACACGGGCCCTGGCGAGTCCAGTTTGATTGCCAGGGCGATGAACGGTCCTGCAACGACGGTCATGGCAAGGCCCAGGAAGCCGCCGGCCAGATCAAGTACGCGCTTGGCGATGTAATTCAGACCGCCGATGGTAGATTGCGTACCGGTGATGCCGGGTCGCGGCCGCACGAGACCCCATCCGTAGCCAAACCCCAGCGCCAGCGCGCGCACTGCAAGCATGGCGGGCGCGATAGCGCCTACCGCTCGATCCTTGCGCCAGGCCTTCCGCGAGAAGGGAATCGTGGTCGCGACGAAAACAGATAGGGCCACAATCAACACCAGCCAGCTCCAGCGAGAGAGCACCGTCATGGCAGCGGCCGTTAACGCAAGGGCCATCAAAGCCATTTGAAACTTCATAACCTGCGGCGTGTGTGAATCTTTTACGCCGCGCCCGGGAAAGCGCCGCACGACCTGCGCCTTCCAAAAGCCGATAATGAATTTCTTGCGGAAATAATCGAGGACGTCGGAAGCGTGCCGGTGATAGACGACGGCCTCTGGCTGGAAAACCATGTGGTAACCACGGGTGGCAAGCCGAAACGAGAGTTCTTGATCTTCGAGATAGGGAAAGCTTTCGTCAAAACAGTTATTAGCCAGGAGCACCTCGCGCCTGTAGGCGGCGCTATAGGTGTCTATGAAGTCGATATGGCGTTGTCCGCGGAGCAGGTCATATTTGTCTTCATATTCAAGCTGGACAAAGCGGGCAACAAGCGAGTGTTGGTTCGTGGCATAGGTGCCTTTACAGCCGACGATCTGGGGATTGGAGAGGGAGGCGAGTAACTGTTCTAGCCAGTCTTCTTTCGGCATGCAGTCTGCGTCGGTGAAACAGACGATACCGCCTTTCGCCGTCCTGATGCCGGCGTTGCGGGCAGCGGCGGGACGACCGCGCTGCTGGCGCAAGACCGTCGCCCCTAGACTTGCAGCGATGTCCCCCGTATTGTCCTGGGAACCGTCGTCGACGACGATCACTTCGTAACAGCTACGCTCCACTGTCTGGGCTTGTAAGGCCTTAACGCAGCTTTCGATAGTGGCGGCGGCGTTGTAGGCCGGCACGACGACCGAGGCCGTTGGGGGGTGCGCCCTGGAGTCAGTCATTTCCCGCACCTGTGCGGCGCGCCGCGGCGAGTCCACCAAAAACGATCTGCGGGATTATTACGACGAGATGGTAGATGATCGTATAGGTAAGAATCACA
>JAICPS010000362.1 GCA_025929715.1 Anaerolineae bacterium
CCATTCTTGGACTTCGTATCCGGCGCGGGACAACTCGCGCCTCTGGCGAACGTAGACGACAAGGTGGGTGAGATTGTAGCCTGGTCACTGCGGCGCCCCTACCCCTGGTTGCTGCTACCCGCCATTGTTATCGCATCATGGCAGGGGAATCCCTCGCAAAGACTGCTACTACTCTGGTTTCTGGCCGAAGCAGGGCTGCTTCTTCTGCCATCCGATTTGGACCTTGAACGCGGGGGATTCTCGCACTATGTTCTTCCGGCGCTTGCGTCAGCATCCGTGCTCTCTTCTGTGGGGATCGTAGGTCTGTGGCAGGGGCTTGCGGCGCGCGGTCGTGCGCGCGTCGCGCTTGCATTCCTCATGCTCCTGTCGATCGTGCTCGTTGCACCACACTGGCTTGGCGACGCCGTTGAAGCTATTACACGCACTGACTATCCTCAAGCAACGTTAGCCCAGGAAAAGGCGGTCGGCGACGCAGCTGCGCTGCTTGCCGCACCTCATCGGCCGATTCAGGTATTGGGTAACGCCATCTTCTACCATCACGCGCGGCGCGCCCCAGCAACCCGCTTCTTTCACTGGCCAGACTACCTTGCTCGGTCAGATGTGGCGCCGGCAGCCGTTGCCGCCGTTACAGCCTCGTTGACCGCGACCGACACAGCCGCCGTCGTCGTGTCCCGGTTGCACTTGCAGGAGCGCCTGCCTGCGCAGTTACGGGCCTCCCTGTGGGCGAAGTGGACGCCGGTTGCCCTTTTCCCTTATCCTTACCAGCGCGATGTGTTACTGTTCATTCCACGAATAGAGACGTCGCGAAATGAAGTCGGCGAGGCGATGTTCGATGAACGTATCGTCCTGCTTGAGATTGAACCACTATGGCTGGATGCTGAAAATTTGCTTGTGCGCCTCCACTGGCTGGCGCAGGCCGCCCTGGAAACAGATTATACAGTATTTGTGCATCTGCTCGACGACGACGGCACACTGCTTGCACAAGACGACGCCATACCCGTCGTGGGCTTCCGCCCGACGACCACGTGGCAGGCCGGCGAGGCCGTGCTAGATTATCACTGGATCCGAATGCCGGAGTCTGCGCCGCCAGACGACCTCTACCTTAGTGTCGGTTTGTATGAATCATCTACAGGCCAGCGGCTGCTTTTGGACGAGGGAGCCGGCGAACTTGATTCTTACCGCCACTTACTACCGGCCGCTAATCGATATTGATACGATGCCTACTGCAAAGCAACGCGTTTTCTGGATCGATGGTATGGTCCTGTTACTTTTCATACTCTGCTTCATAGCCTACATCTACAATCTTACTGGCTGGCAGGTTTTCGACGACGAGGGCGAATATCTGTACCAGGTCTGGCGGATGGCCACGGCCGGCGAGGTCCCCTATCGCGATTTTCTGACACCGCAATTGCCGGCGTTTCTTTATGCCGGAGCAGGCGTGATGAGCCTCGCCGGCGTATCACTTGCCGCCATGCGCCTTTATTCCGTATTGCTCGCCTTCGCCAGCGCCGGTCTGCTCTATCTATCCGGCCGGCGCCATGCCGGCCCCCTCGTGGGAGCGTTGGCGGCGGGGCTTTTTCTTGTCCATCCCGACGTCTTTCGTGAGACACGCATCTTCCGCAACGAACCGCTATTTCTTCTGTTCGTAACCGCTGCGCTTGTTGTCGGAACCTGGCCGAGAGAAGGACCGCAAAGAAAGTACCTTGCTGTATCCGGCGCTTTTTTTGGTCTGGCGACCCTTGTCAAACTGTTTGCCGTACTTCCAGCCGCCGGCATGGGCCTATGGCTATTATGGGACTGGTATCGCAGCAGGCGCCGCCTCAAAGATCTGTTTTTGAACGTCGCCGCTCTGGCGCTTCCTATGGCAACCGTTGCCGGGCTCACGATGCTCGCCTTCATATTATTCGAGCCAGCTTTCCTTGATCTTGTGCTCGGGCACCATCTCGCGCAAGGCGGCGACCTTAGCTTCGTCCAGGTATTATTAAATAAGTTGCGTCTGTATGCCGTATATGCTCGGTTCTATCCCGTTCTCGTTATCGTTGGTCTTCTATCGGCTGCTGTTGGTCTCCGGCGCGGCGACATTCGCCAGCGCTGGCTTTGGCAGATTCCTACGGTCGCTGCCTTTCTCGTCATTTCCCGGGAGTTCGGCCAGCGGCACTTTATGTATCTACTGCCGACACTTTCATTACTGGTAGCCTGGTTTCTTGCCGAGCTTCTTCGCCACCACCGGCGGCGCTGGCTAGGAGCCGCCGCTCTGCTGGTTCTTGGCCTGATTGTCGTTCCTGCTGTACGAGCCAACGCCGATCGCGCCTCCTGGAACGACACGGAGACTGCAGAACTTGCCAACCTGATCCAGGAGCGAACTGCGCCCGGCGACGCCATCCTGGCAGACGACATCGGCCTGGCCTTCTACGCCAGACGACCGACGACCTACTCCGGGGCAGCCCTCAGTCACGGCGCGGTGACGAGTGGACAGATCACCGGCGACATATTGATCGACGAAATCGTCGCCGACAACGTGCGCATGGTTCTCGTCGACGTGTCATTGTTAACCGGCAATCACATGGTATTTCTTCGCGACTATCCCCGCTTTCATCGTTTCTTGGAAAACAACTTCCAAAACCTGGGCCGCTTTCGACGCGATTACCAGGAGATCGAACTCTGGTGGCGGGAGGGTAATAGTGCCTTCAACACAGCCGACCAATTCGAGATAGCGCAGGAGAGCGGGACACATTTCGGCGAGCACATTCGGCTCCTGGGTTATAGTTACGACGATCAGCGATTAGCGCCGGGTGAGGTTCTAAACCTCACACTCTTCTGGCGCGCCGAGGCGCCGGCTGATAATTATTGGAGCGTATTCGCCCATCTAATCAGTCCGGATGGAACGTTGCTCGCCCAGGACGACAAAGTTCCGTACGATGGCGTCTATCCGCCCAATCGTTGGTGGCCGGGACAGATCGTCGACGACGATTTCTCTATTCAGATTCCTCAGGACGCTGTGGCAGGAGAGTATCATGTTCAAATCGGCATGTATGACTGGCAAACAGGTGAACGGCTGAACCTGTTTTCACCCTCCGGCGAACCTCTCCCCAATAACCAGGTGCGGCTCGACGCTCCGGTTACGATCAGCCGATAGCGCTGAGGTCAGGCGCCCCCTCGTGTCTTGACAAGGGAATTAAGCCTGATAGAATGCGAACCCGGCAACCGGTACTTTTCTCTCATGCGGATCGTGGTTGCCTCCGCCATGCTTCCCCACAGACTAGCAATTGAGGAAATACACCCATGAAAACAAACGAACGAAAGACTAAAAAGGCGATGTTGTTCGGCGGGCTACTGCTCGGTTCGCTGCTCGTCGTGGCTGCATTAATCGGTGCCATGACCGGAATGGCGACAGGCGCTCAGGGTCCGGCGGGCGCAACGTCAGAGTTCACTTACTTCCCGATTATCCATACCGAGCCCACACCAACGCCTACAAACACACCAACCCCCACGCCCACGGCGACAACACCACCGTTCCATTATTTTGACGACTTTACGGATCCCGGCAGCGGTTGGCCGATCGTCGACAATACTCACGTGTCCAACGACTGTTTCAAATGGTTCTATGAGGACGAAAACTACAAAGTTGATATCTGCGACGATCGTACCGACGTAAAGGTCAGCCCTCTGGTGCCGCTGCCCACCGGCGATTATACCTTAGAGGTCGATGCTCACTTCCGATATGACGGCGGCTGGTGGACTTCGTATGGAATTATGTTTGACGCCAAGGACGATCCGGACCCTAACAATTCGGATCTCGGCGACTACTACATGCTGTGGATTCTCTGGCAGGGTAGCGGTGAACATCTCTGGAAGATTCTAAAGGACGTTCCTGGTGCCCAACAGGACGTCACTCCTTGGCAACCACTTCCGGCCTCCGTCTACAATTATGGGACGGGTGGACTGGATTGGAACAACTGGCGGATAGAGCGTACGTCGACGCATATACGGGTCTTTGTGAACGACCATCAAATCGGAAACATTTCCGAACCGCGGCCGACGACCAATAACCAAATTCTGTTTGGACTGTACGCTTCGACATATGAAACCAACGTCATGCAAGCGGGTTATGATAACGTTTTGGTTGATTACCTCAACGGTGCCAGCCAGCCATGGCTGGGCACACCACAACCATACTACGAGGTTGGCGATGGTATGGAGCTTGACGCACTCCTTCCACGCGACGGTCGTTAGTAAGCATACTGAGATTCTGAACAACTAGGGCGCCGCCGGCCGGTCCGTCAACGTGACCGGCCGGCGGCTTTTATTTTGCTCAACGCCGGAACAATTCCGGGTCGTATATCGTTTATTAGAAAGCAATGCTGCGGCTTTGACCGCGCTGTCCGGTCTATGTAACATGGCACTGGTGAACCATTAAATGCCTTACTATCACACATGAACTCTCGCGCTCTTCGCCGCATCGCAACTCACTACGCCCAGGTCTTGACGTGGGTCATATTGCTAGTTGTTCTCACCGCGTGCCGGGATGGGTCTGCAGAAGTGATTCCGCTCGAAGATGATACGAGCGGTGTACTGGCGATCGTAGAACAACCCGACCCCGAGGCTCCATCACCCTTGCCCCAGTCTCCGACACCGACTCCTGAACCTTACGGCCTAGCCCTGCCTACGCCTACGTTCCACCCTTACGGTTACCCGCAGCCGACAACGACCATATCCGCTCTCACGCCGGATCCCACGCATACGTCGGATGACGACATCGCTTATCTACCACTCACGATTGGCGGTGTTCAAGGGGTGACCCGCGCGATGACAGCGTCTGCAACTATTAGCTCGACGATATCGGTCCCGCAGACCGCTACGGCCTCGCTGCCTGCCACGCCGACGCCCATTGTGCCTACGCCGACAGCTGCGCCCATTCCCACGCTGGACGTCTTCGCATTGAAGGGACAGCTTGAGGGTACAGGCCAACAACTTGCTTTCTCGAAAATAGGTTTTCACGTGACGTTTCTCGAGGAAAAAGGGATGTTGGACCAGTGGATGCGCGAATTGGACGCGGCAGGGA
>JAICPS010000584.1 GCA_025929715.1 Anaerolineae bacterium
TCCTGGCCGGCGCGCTGCTGCTGGCAGCCATTCTTATCGTACCGTCCATGACCCAGGCGTCATCGCACCGCGAAGCGCCGCTAATTTCCAAAGATCCCTTCGCAGACAATACCGACACCTACGTCTTCATTCCACCAGGGCAGACCGACAACATCGTCCTCGTCGCCAACTGGATTCCCTTCGAAGGACCCGAAGGCGGCCCAAACTACTGGGAATGGGACGACCACGCCTACTACGACATTCACGTCGATATCGATGGCGACGCCGTCTCCGAAGTGACCTACACGCTCCGCAGCGACTATCAAATACGGGAGCCGCTCAACACCTTTCTCTACAACACCGGGCCCATAGACAGCCTGGACGACCTCGACTGGAACCGGCCGCAGACCTACAGCGTTACTGAGCAATTTGAACCGGGCACTGAGCCCGGCTCCAGCGGCACAAACGTACTGGTCTCAGACGTCTACGCGCCGCCCGCCAACATCGGCAACAAATCCACCGGCGACTACGCCTCGCTGGCGCAGGATGCCATCTACACATACGACGATGCTGACACTGGCGACGAAATCACCATCTTCGCCGGCCAGGCCGACGACTCCTTCTGGGTCGACTTGCAGGTATTCGACCTCCTGACGCTGCGCGGGCAGGATCCGCCCATCGGCTACTCCGAGGGAACCAACATCCCCGTCGATTCCGTGTCGGGCTTCAACGTCCACACCCTGGTCCTCGAAATACCCATCGACCGCCTGGTACGTGATGGCGAGCCGGTGCTCGGCGTTTGGGCCGCAACCCGCCGGCCTGCCATGCGCGTGCTCACGGGGCCCGGACAGGACCACACCGGGGCGCCCGTCCAGATCTCGCGCCTGGGCATGCCCCTGGTCAACGAGGTCGTCATCCCCATGGGCCTGAAAGACACCTTTAACGCCATCCCGCCCAGCGTGGACCTCTCCGTTTACACGGTGTTGCAAGAGAGCGTGGAGAATCCCGAGGTAGGCACGCTGCTGTGCGCCCTCTATGGCGTGCCGTTGCCCGACGATTCCGACGACGACTGTAACACAGAATACGTCCCCGGCGCCCCGCGCACCGGCCGCGGCGACATCTTCGACATCTTCCTGCAGGGCATGGTGCTCGAGAACGAGTTCGTGATCAACACTGCCGGCGGTCCGACCACGCTGCCGTCCGGCTTTAACGTGAACCGGCCCGATGGCGTGGTTCCGGCCGAGATGATACGCATCAACACCGGCATCAGCGGCACGCTCTGCTCGCCCACGCCCAGCCGCTGGGGTGTGCTTGGCGGCGACGCCTGCGGCTTCCCCAACGGCCGCCGCCTCGCCGACGACATCGTCGAAATTGAGCTGCTGGCCGTCGCCGGCGCGGCCTACGAAGTGCTCGACGACGGCGACGCGAGCTTCAGCTTCAATCCCGACCTGATCGGCGTGCTGGACGATAACGTCGACGGCAATGACGTGCCTTTCCAGGACAACTTCCCCTACGTGGCAATGGCGCAATCGGGACAGACTCACTGGCACGAGAACCCGATCTTCTTCTACATCTTCCCCTTCATCCAGTATGGAGAAGCGGCCGCGACGACGGTCAGCGAAACGATCAGCGAGAATCCGGCCCAAAGCGCCGCCGCCGTCGGCGGTACAATCCTGCTGCTGGGCCCCGGCATGGTCTGGTGGCGCCGCCGTAAATCGCAGCGCAGCCGTTCATAGTTGGCACTTTAGTGCCCCTCGTTCGTAGTAGGCGCTCGGGTACCGGGCGCCGAAGCGCCTACTACGAACCTGCCATCTACCTTGATAAGAAGAACTTTCACCGAGCTTCCCTGAGATCTGCACAGAGCTAATCGGAGAGGCAAATCTATGTGCAAAATCTCGGTGTGTCTCTGTGTCCCTGCCGTAGCGCTGTCACACGTTGTTCGTAATCCGGTTACATCTCGTCCGCTGGCGCCCAGATGCCGAACTCGTTGCCGTCGGGATCGGCGAATTGCACCCACTTGCCCCAGAACTCCACACTCAAGGGCACTGTAATGTTTACCCCGCGCGCTTCCAGCTCTTCCACGGTCGCCGCGATGTCTTCCGTGCCAAAAATCAGCCCCTTGAAGCCGCTCATGCCGCCGATATCCTGCGTGGTGAGAACTATCTCCGGCTGCGAGCCGGGAGGCGCAACCGTGAGCCAGCGCTCCTCCTCACTCATCGGCGAATCCTGTATTTTCTCCATCCCCAACTTGTTGACGTAGAAGTCCAACGCTTTATCCTGGTCACTGACCTGCACGCTAATCGTATTAATATGAGTTAACATGGTGCACCTTCCTTGTTGATGAACTATTGGTTGAAACCGCTACCCTGGAGGTAACGAATGCCACCCGAGACACCCACAGATGAGACCCGCGACCTGCGCGACGAGCGCTGGGAGCTGTTGCGGCAAATTGACGAGCTGGCCGATAAGCCCCTGACCGCTCTTTCTTTCGTCTGGCTCATCCTGCTGATCGTCGACCTTACCGCCGCTTTGAATCCGCTGCTGCAGACGTTGAGCAACGTCATCTGGGCCCTCTTTATTCTCGATTTCCTCATAGGAATCGCCATTGCACCGCACAAAAAGACCTACCTGCGCAACAACTGGCTCACTGCCATCGCGCTTCTGCTGCCCGCTCTGCGCGTCCTCCGCATTTTTCGCGCCTTTCGCGTGTTGCGAGCCGCGCGTGGCATCCGCTCGCTAACCATGGTGCGCCTCGTCACCTCGCTCAATCGTGGCATGCGCGCCGTCCGCAACACGCTTGGCCGGCGCGGCGTCGGTTACGTCGCCGCGCTGACCCTGATCGTCACCTTCGCCGGAGCCGCCGGGATCTACTTCTTCGAGGGACCTCCCGGCCTGGCGCTGGATCCCGGCGCAAGAGGCGGCAGCGCCGGCCTCGAGAGCTACGCCGACGCCCTGTGGTTCACTTCGATGCTGATGACCACCCTCGGTTCCGAATACTGGCCCAGCACCGGCGAGGGGCGCGTCCA
>JAICPS010000326.1 GCA_025929715.1 Anaerolineae bacterium
CGACGCATCACGCAGCATTACTGGTACGGGCATCAGGGCATAGACGTAGGGCTGGTTACCGGCTCACCGTTGTACGCCTCAGATACGGGCACCGTCACCTACGCGACTTGGAGTCCATACTGTTACGGCAACCTTATCGTGATCAACCACGGCAATGGATTCGAAACTTTCTATGCACACTTGAATGGGTTCAACGTGACGGCAGGCCAGACAGTCTACCAGGGCAGCCTGATCGGGTGGACGGGGAACACGGGCTGTTCTTCTGGCCCCCATCTACACTTCGAAATACGCCTGAGCAAAACGCGTTACGACCCTCTGTCCTATCTGCGTTAGCGTAGATTTGTAGGGACCTGATCACCTGATTTGATTGGTCTAATTTACGAGATAAATGGTCTAAAACATATCGACCACACATCTTGGCTGGGTGAAAACATGGCTTGAATGACAATCAATCACTATAAGGAGGTTTCTATGAGCCCCAAGAAGGATACGCAAAAGTCCGCCAATAGCACCACCGCGACCAACAAGAAGACTAAGGGTTTCACGGACGAGGAACGAGCCGCGATGAAGGAGCGCGCCAAAGAGCTGAAGACGGAAGAACACCGCCGCCCACGCGCGAAGAAGGACAAGACGGACGGGGAAAGCGACGTGCTCGCGAAGATCGCCGAGATGCCGGAACCAGATCGGGCCATGGCCAAGCGGCTCCATACGATCATCAAAGCCAGCGCGCCTGACCTCTCGCCGAAAACCTGGTATGGGATGCCCGCGTATGCCAAGGACGGCAAGGTTGTCTGCTTTTTCCAAAGTGCCGATAAATTCAAATCGAGGTACGCAACGCTCGGCTTCAACGACGAGGCGAACCTCGACGAAGGCGCCATGTGGCCGACGTCCTTCGCGCTGAAGGAGTTGACCAACGCCGAAGAGGCAAGGATCAGCGCACTTGTGAAGAAAGCGGTAAGCTGAGGACTGAGCTTACCAGCACAACCAACATGTAAAACGAACAAGCTTTCAATGTGACAGGCGAAGCCAGGCGATCAGTTCTGGGTCGTCGTTTCCTTTTGCCGCTTCAACTGCTGCGCCCGCTCCTGGACGACGCGGTCGCGCAGCTGCCCGCACCCTGCCTGAATGTCGATACCGCGTCGCACGCGAACAGTGCTGCTGACGCCGTGGCGCGATAGCTCCGCCTGGAACGCATGGACGCTTTCGCGAGTTGAAGGCTGGCCCCCGTAGCCCTCAGTGGGATTTAGTGGGATCAGGTTGACGTGTACGAGCATACCCGAGAGCAGCTCACCAAGTCTGCGCGCCTGTTCGATGGTGTCATTCTCGCCGGCAATGAGCGCCCATTCGATTGTCACCCTTCTTCCCGTACGTTCAATATAATAACGGATTGATTCCATGAGCATATCGATGGGCCAGCGACGGTTGATGGGAATCAGGCGGTCTCGTTCCTCGTCGGTGGCCGCGTGGAGGGAAACGGCCAAAGGCGTTTGGCGCTGCTCGTCGGCGTAGCGGCGAATGGCGGGCACCAGCCCGACCGTGGAAATGGTAATCTTGCGCGCGCCGAGATTGAGACCGTCTTCGGCCGTAATACGGTCGATGGCTTCCAGGGTGTTGTCGTAGTTATGCAGCGGTTCACCCATGCCCATGAGCACGATGTTGGTGACCCGCTTGCCCTCCTCGAGCCGGCGACCAAAGAACATTACCTGAGCGACAATCTCGCCGGCCGTCAGGTGACGGTAAAAGCCCATCTGTCCGGTGGCGCAGAAGACGCAGCCCATGGCGCAACCCGCCTGCGTGCTGACGCACAATGTGTGGCGGGTCTCATAGTCCATGCGCACGGTCTCCACCAACTGGCCGTCGGCCAATTTGAAGAGCAGCTTTGTCGTCTGCCCGTCGCTGGAACTCATTTCGGAGACTGATTCTAAAACATTGAGGGTGGCCGAAAGCTCCAGTTTTTCGCGTAGCAACTGTGGGATGTTGGTCATGTCCGTGAAATGGGCGACCGGATTTACGTACAGCCACTCCCAGACCTGCTTTGCACGGTAGGCAGGTTCGCCCCAAGCTTCCAGGAGCTGGACTAGTTCGGGCAGATCGAGGTCGTAAAGGTTGATCTTATCTGCCATGGTCTTTCGGAACGTACCCGTTCTTACTGAGTAGATGTCGGGTCAGTTCCCGGATGTCGTCAAATACCAGATTAGGCACTACCTCACTGCCGGCAAGTTTTTCGCGGCTCGTTACCCCAGAGAGGAGCAGAATCGAGTTCAGGCCGGCGGCATGGGCGCCGGCAATGTCGGTCTCCAGGCGGTCGCCGACCATCGAAGTCTCCTCTCTAGTTCCCCCCAGGCGGATCAAGGCTTCCTCGAAGATGGCGCTGCCCGGTTTGCCGATAATGATAGGGCGGCAACCGGTCGCCGTCTCGATAAACGCCAAAAATGCTCCGGCGCCGGGCAACGGACCCACCTCATGAGGGAATGTAGAGTCAGGATTTGTGCCCACAAATAGTGCGCCATTATTTACCAGAAATGCGGCGCTGGCTATTTGAGCGTAGCAAGCGTAACGCGTGAAGCCCACGACGACGACGTCGGCGCGCACATCGTGGTCGACGAATCCTTCGTCTGAAAGAACCTCGAACGCGTTACGCTGCATGGCCGCCCGCAATCCGGATTCGCCGAGCACATAGGCTGTGGCGCCTGCGGGAAAACGCTTCTGTAAATAGGATGCAGTAGCCTCTGCCGAGGTCAGGATGGCTTCGGGAGCAACCGTCACACCGTAAGCTTGTAATTTCTCGGCATACTGGGTGGCTATCCCGGTGGCGTTGTTGGTAGCCAAAACAAAGTTTATCTGTAAATCTTGCAAAGCTTGGAAGAAGTCCGGCAAACCCGGCATTGGCGTGTCGCCGCGCCATAAGACGCCGTCCATGTCAATGATGAGATTGCGAAATGCTGTCGTTTTGATACTCATGAGCAGATTATAACAGAGGCAAAGGGTCCGCCCATGGGTGCGAACCATTGCTTACGATATAATTACACGCCGTTGCTAGCGCCGCTGCCCAGGAGGGCACTAAAGTGCCAACTACGAACGCAATTCGCGAGTACAATTTGCCGCCCATTACTCCGAAGATTGCAGTCGCCGGGCTGGTATTCCTCGCCGCTACGGTGCGTTTCCACGGACTATTCACTAATGACTTTCACGCCGATGAAGCGCTGTTTGCCGTTTGGGCGCGCCTTATTGCAACGTGGCGCGATCCCCTTCTGAGCAACGAGATAGTAGATAAGCCGCCGCTCCTATTTTATATACAGGCGATGATGTATCCACTAATGGCATCGCCTGCTCCGTGGGTAGCGCGTCTGCCTAACCTGGCTGCATCTCTTCTACTAGTCCCTCTGACGGCGCGTCTCGCGTGGAATCTGTACGGTGATATGCTGGCGGCTGTGACGGCGATGATAGTCGTCGCATGCAGCCCCCTCCTGGTACAGTTTAGTGCCACGGCATTTACGGATCCGTTGCTGACGGCCGTAATCATGGCTTCGCTGGTTGCTGCCGGCAGTGCGCGGCGCGGGCCGACCGCCAGCTCTGGTGAACGCTTAGGTCTCCTTTCGGGTTTATTGCTGGGACTCGCTCTTGCCACCAAATACCAGGCTGCACTGTTTGTTCCGCTACATGTGGCGCTGGCATTTTTTTGTAAATGGCGAGGCGACGATTGGCGACGGTGGTTGGCTGGCATTTCTCTGCCGGTTATGGCTCTTGGCCTGTGGGATCTCGCACGTG
Organism: Anaerolineae bacterium; assembly: GCA_025929715.1. Classification (GTDB taxonomy): domain Bacteria; phylum Chloroflexota; class Anaerolineae; order Promineifilales; family Promineifilaceae; genus JAAYYY01. Next base: position 3,769 of record JAICPS010000326.1, read on the forward strand.
GCGCCGGCGCCGGGCTTTGGGCGCAGCAGATGAACAACTACGGCGGACTGCGCCTGGTGTGGTCCTGGGAGTTGTGGCCGAGGTTGGAGTCCTGGATGGCGCTGTGGAGCGCATTCATCGGATCGCCGGTTCTGGCGTTTACCCTGCTTCTGCTCGCGCCTGTTTTTTTCGCCCTTCTAATTCAGCAGCAAGATCGACCCACGGCGCTCGACCAGCTACTGTTGTTGTTTCTTCTAGGGTATGTCGTGCTGCATTGGCTTGTGGCCGTCCCTGTTTGGGATCGCTACCTGCTGCCGGCGGCGCCGCTGGCGGCCATATTGCTCGGCCGCTTTGTGTCCCGGGTATTGGCTTTCTTTGGCGCTGCGCTGCCCTTGCCAGCTGGGCTCAAGGTGTTCATACCCGTGACCGCAATTCTGGCGATGATGCTGCCGGCCGGTATAGCGGCTCGCGAAGCAGAATTTGCAATTGGTGTGCGGCAGACAAAAGCAGATGGTGTGGCGCAGCTAGGTCGCGAGCTGCAGGATGCGCCTTACGGGACCGTGCTTTACGATCATTGGTACAGCGGGCAATGGCGCTACTACCTGCTTGATAGCCGAGTGTATCTGAGCTGGTTCGCGCACCCCGACGCTCTGGTGGCCGATCTAAACGTTTTCCTGGACGAAGATGAGCCGCGTTATCTGGCCTTGCCGCAGGCGCCCGCTGCCATTCCTGTGCAGCGTAGATTGCGGGATTCCGGCTATTCGCTGGCCGTCGTGCGTTCTGTTCCCGGAATCACGCTATACCGAATCACCCCATGAGACTCAGTCGTTTCGGTCCGGCGTTGCTTTTTGGGTTAATCCTGCTTTTCTTCTGGAAGTTGGCGTTCAGTGGACTAATTCTTGCGCGCGGAGACACGTTCCTGTACTTCTATCCCTACTGGCAGGCGGCTGCCGAGGCGCTGGCTGCCGGGCGCGTTCCGCTGTGGAACGATCAGATTTTTATGGGCGCGCCGTTTATTGCTAACAGCCAGGTGGGGTTCTTTTATCCGCTGAACTGGCCTTTATGGCTGGCGCTGCCTACGCCTTATGCCGTGAGCGCCAGCATCGTGGTGCATCTTATCATTGCCGCTGCTGGCTGCTATGTGCTCGCCCGCAGGCAGATGCGGTCATCTGTGGCAGCGGCGTTTTTGGCGGCGCTGGCTTTCGCCCTGAGCGGATATCTGACCGCGCAGGTGGAGCACGTCAACCAGCTTCAGGGGCTGGCCTGGCTGCCGTGGCTTTTGGCAGTGGGCGGCGGTGAGCGCGATGCCATAACGCGAAACAAGCTCGCGATGTCGGTACTGCTGACCGGTCTCATACTGGCCTTACAGCTGTCAGCTGGTCATACACAGACGTTGTTTATCAGCGCCGTTGCTCTCGCCCTATTTCGTGTAGTCAATAGGATATCGGTAACGCCCGGGCAAGGCAAGCCAGGAGATACTTCCCGGTGGGCGCCAACGATAAAGCAACTGGCGAGGGTGATTGGGCTGCCTGTGGTATCTGCCCTCATCGCCGCCCTGCTGGCTGCCGTGCAGCTATTGCCTACCCTGCAATTAGCGCAACTTTCCTCACGGGAGGGAGGATTGCCGCTCAACGAAGCCGTCTCTTTTTCTCTCCACCCGCTGCTCTTACCGCAGGCTCTTCTGCCGCGATATGGGGAGGGCCTGTTTACGGAATACGTAGCATTTCTACCGCTGACCGTAATTCTGCTTGCCATGGTTGCCGTCTGGCGGTGGCAGCGCATGGCGCAGGTGCTTCCGCCGCTGGCGCTGGCTGGCAGCGGGCTTTTTCTAGCATTGGGGCG